>JAFAIO010000276.1 GCA_019236675.1 Verrucomicrobiota bacterium | reverse complement strand
CTCTTCTGCTTGAAAACCGCTAATACAGGAATGAAAAACAGATCCGGCCCTAAAGTCGCCGTTTTGAGCTTTGGATCGAAACATATCGTGAATGGCGAGACCTTGTCCCCGCGATCAAAGGCTACAATGCGTTGTTTGATTTCTTTGCTCTGCCGATAGGTTTTGGCGCAAACCTCGATTGACGCAAACCAGCCTTTGTTGACTCGCGGAAAACTGCGCGGGATGGCGCGTTTGAGCGCACGGGCGATCATGCAATTTCCGCGATCGGCCCGCTCGGCGGTATCGATATCCTCTTGAGTGACCTGAATGAGACGTAATGTTTTCATAGGAGTTCTGGATCTGACCGAGGCGGATCGACTTTGCCGCCTCCGTGTTCACTTTTGGAACCCTCCTGGCTTCAGCGATAGTTAGACGCGTCATAAGAATAATTGGGTCGAGTGAACAACCCACGTTCGCAGGAAGTCGATCAGGTGATTGCATCGAAATACGCAGGCAATCCGTTGTCGGTGACACGTCACCTTGGCGCATAGCGCCATTCTGCCGACCGGAGAGGTAGGAAGGTACGCGGCCCATAGAGGCTGCTCCCTAGTCCTCGACCAACGCTCCATTAAAAAGCGACCGATAATCAATTCCTGCTTGATCTGGCCGCCAGAGGCACCACCGCCGGTCATATTCCTCGATTTGCAAATGCAGCAGTAAATGAGTTCTACCCTCCTCGTCTTCCACCTGGTAGGAAGGAACACCACCGATGGATTCGAGCGGAATGCTCAAGCCTTCATCCATCCAAAATCTGATGACAGTAAAATGCCGGTCAGGCTTATCGTCAGAGAAAAGGGTTAGCTGAGTTCCGGGAACCAAGGCTTCGCCAAATTCAACGAGTCTCATAAATCTGATCCTTTTCTCGGCTTCTTGGTCTAACCCGTTCCGCGTAAGAAAAAGAGCCGGTATACACCGTCCTGGGTGAAAGAATGGGTGAACGCATGAAGACTGTGGCCATAAGCCCAATTCAAACAATACGCAGTTAGGCGTATTGACTGCGTTCGCTACCATCATTTCGCACTACATACGTAATTTGCCGTATTTAAAGAAATCGCAGACCCACTAAACTATCGACTGCAGCTAGACTATTGGAGTACACAGTGGGTGTGGTTTAGCGGCCTATCGGTGAACCGAAAAAAGGGACAAAATAGGTGAGTCTACCAGCCTTGCATTAGCGACGACCATGCGCCGTGCTCTATATTGCTTTCTGTTATGTATATTAGCCGGTAGCAGAGCTCTTTTCGGGCAAGAGTCGCCGACACCCGGCACACCCTATCCGAACGCCCCGAGGAAGGCAGAAGCTAACACTAGCGGAGAGGCCGGACAGGGCGCCAACTACAATGGCAAGTCAGGCTATCAGTATGTTGATCACTTCTCGGGACCTACCTGGGCTGTAGATCCAAACCATCCGGTGGATTTCGAGTGGCCCGGACGAACCTCGATTAACGATTTCCGTCCAGAGCCGCGAGATGTGTTCCATATGATGGATCAGGTGATCACCGAAGTACCGAGAGTCGGTCCGGATGGTAAACCCGTTCTCGACCCGGACGGCAAACCGGTGACGGAGCGAAAACTGATGCCGCTCCAATTTGACATCACGAACGACCACGATCCTTCGAATCCCGATCAACGGGCAGTTTTTGGGCGGAACACTTGGTTGTTGTGGTGCGGCGGGGATGAAACTTTCTGGGACTGGCTTGCACAGAATGGGTACGGAGTACTTGACTTGCTTCAGGCGCTAGACAGTCGGCGCCGCAGCTCGCGACTGCATGATCTTGGGGTCATCAATCAACCTGGCCTAAAAGAATCGGATACGCCCGGTCCATGGGGACTCTACCTCGACACCGTGGAAAAGAAGCTCGGAGAAGAGGGCGATTACTCACCTGGATTCGGTTGGAAATATGATTCCCAAGCTGAAGCTTACAAGGACCCACAGGGCCGGGCCTTAAAGAGCGATGGGGTCGATCCCCTCGTCTATGGCTACCCAAGCGGTGTCATTGGGCTGCGCCTATTTCCAAATCCGAATTTTTTCATCGGCCCGGATGCGAAACGCGCTCAAGCGCGCTGGAATTCAGAGGCATTTTACAATGATCATGCCTACGCAACGGATCCTCGCACCGTGCGACCCTTCAACGTAGGCATGAGCTGCGCGATCTGCCATGTCTCACTGCATCCTCTAAACCTGCCTGCAAACCCGGAGGAGCCTCAGTGGTCAAACCTCTCGTCGATTGTCGGCGCCCAATATTTCCGTACGGAAGGGATCCTTGGTTCCCGAGTGGAGCACACAAATTTCTTTGCGCATTATCTCGGCTCGCAACAGCCGGGCACGATCGATACATCGATGACCGCGACCGATCAGATCAATAATGCGAACGCTATGAATGCGATTTTCGAGGTACCGGCCCGCATCCATCGAGCACAACTCAACCCGTCGGAGGTCCAGGGTCCCGCTGCTCAGTCGATCCCTCTAAGCCCGCCAGATGAGTCCGTGCGCCGGATTCCTCGCGTGCTCATGGACGGGGCGGATTCCATTGGTGTTTTCGGTGCGCTCGCCCGCGTTTATTTAAATATTGGGCTCTACCACGATGAATGGAACCGCGATACCAACACGGTTATCGGGTTCACGCCTCAGAAACCGTTCTCCATCGATGTTTGCCGAAGGAATTCACTCTACTGGCGAGTGAATGAAAATTTCCGGGTTAGTTATCTCGCGGCATTCTTTCTTTGGGAAAAAAAGAGTCCTACTGAACTCCGTACTAAGCCAGAGGAGCCGCGCTTTCAGTGCTCAACGCAAGGGATGCCGCTGAAAGATGCCTTGATTCCTTCTGCGGACGCTAAGTCCACGGAGACATTTATTCCGCCCCCGACAAAAGAGAATCCAGAGGGTACACGCATCGTCGGTCATTGGGATGATCCTGCGGCGCTTTGGGATGAACCTGCAGCTCTCAGAGGCGGGAAAGTATTCGCCGAGAACTGCATGGTTTGTCACTCCAGCAAACAACCTACCGGATACGAGATTACTTTTGCGCATGACCCGCCAAAAGGGGCCGCGTCGTGGCGGGACATACCAGCAAATGATGGCAAGCTCACGATGCCTTATGCGTGGGCCAACTGGGAGGATTTCAAAAAGAGCCCCGCTTACCAGGATTATCTATCCAGGGCGATTCCCCTGAGTGGCGCAGGCGATTGGGGAAAGATGCAGGAATTTCTGAACGACAACTATCTTTCAACAGATCTGCGGATCCCGGTTTCGCTTACTGAAACGAATTCAGCTCGCGCAGTGGGTACTAACGCATTGAAAGGTCACGTCTGGAGCGAATTCGCATCGGAGACGTATCAGAGTCTGCCACCGGTCGGCAAGGTGACTTATACCGATCCAATCACGAGGCAGGATGCCATCTATGAGCCCCCGGGAAACGGTCCCGGCTACTACCGCGTCCCTTCGCTGGTGAGCGTCTGGATGAGCGCCCCGCTGCTACACAATAATTCGCTGGGGTATTTTATCGCTGATGACCTGAAGCTCCGGGTTTCCGTCAAGGGTCGCCTGGATATGTTTGATGACGCCATCAAAAAGCTGCTTTGGAAAGCGAAACGCCCCTTAACCCCAAGCGGTTTCGGCGGTTTGCGAGAAGCGTCGGATGCTACTTGGCATGGCGCTGATCCCGGCTGGATTTTTCGTACCGACACAGAAACCAACGTACGGATTCCGGCCGGGCACCTGCGGCATCTTGTAACCGGCGTACTTCCGGGCTTGCCCGGTGCTATCGTTTTTGCGGTCCTTGATGTGCCTTGGCTGGTTCCACTGCTGGTCTTGCTCTCGAGCCTGTTGCTGCTTTTCCTTTGGCCAAGAGGCTTCTTCTATTTGGTGGTCCTCTCCGGAATCCTGATCGCGTGGGCGCTCTGGGTAACCGGAATTCATTACTTGTTACCGGGGATAATCTGGCTCCTCCCGGTAGCGCTGGTCATCGGCGGACTCGCCTGGGTCGTCACCGGTTCGAGAAAAACGCCGGCTGACAAGGAGAGCGCGGCCCCGGGTTCGGCAGAGAGTATGGCTGTAAAATGGCGCCACGGGTTTGTCCAGGTCGCGCGCTGGGGCGGCGTCACGGCGTACGCAATCTTCCTGATCGGATTGCTAACTGTTATTTGGGCGACGCGTGATTTTGTTGATGGACACGTTGGCGACTTGGATCTGGGACCGTTCCCGAAAGGAATGCCCGTCAATGCGCTAATGAATTTTGATCCCGAGGCGCCGTTGGGCGCGCGCTTGGCGGCGCTTCGCGGGCTGTGCGACATGCTCGGAACACTCCGGGCCGAAGACGAAAAGGAACGCGCATCGGACGAGGCACGCCGGGTAGTGTTATACAATGCTCCAACAACTCCAGAGGATAAATTGCCGAGACTTTATCGCTTCAGCGATGCGGACCGCTTGAAAGTGTTTGAGCAAAAAGCGGGGCCGGCTTTGATGGCGGCGAGCAAATGCCCGGACTTTGTGTTGGACCGGGGACACTACTTCGGTGAAGCCCTTACCGATCAGGAAAAGACGGACCTGATCGCCTTTCTCAAGACGCTGTAGTCCGAGCTGATCGATTTTCAAGTGAGAGAACAATCCGCATGCCGGCTCCGTTACAGGTCTTGTGAGCGGTTCTAGCGGGGGTGGATAAATGATTGATTGCTCATGAATGAGGCTTACCGCGATCCTAGTCAGCTGGACGGTATTCCGCTCGACGCTGCCGACCCGATAAAAACTGCTGTCGATTATATTGTCGTGGGTTCAGGGACCGGAGGCGCCCCCTTGGCTGTCCGACTGGCCAGAGCTGGCATGCGCGTTCTGGTCTTAGAGGCCGGCCTGGATTCAGGGGCTCCGGCTGTTCCACACCATGCCAGCTCCGACGATGTACGGAACCAGCAAAACGAGCACCTTTTTTATTATTGTCCTGGCCTGCACGCTGCGTCTACCGAGCCCGACCTGCATGAAGCTCCCGATCAGCAACGGACAAACTGGAACTTTTGGGTGCGGCACTATCGTAATCAGGCCATTCAGCGACAGGATAGCAAGGCACGAGATGACTGCCACAATCCCGATGAACGCGCTGTCCTTTACCCGCGCTCGTCAGCCCTGGGGGGTTGTACGGCACATAACGCGATGATCTCCGTTTGTGGGACCGACTACGATTGGCAGCAAATTGCCGATCTCACCGGCGACAACTCATGGGCGCCGCCCAAAATGCACTCCCTTTTCAAACGCATAGCGCGCGTACGCTCCGACTCCAGGCTTGGCTGGCTTCATCTTGGTTTGGATTGGTTGAGTCGGAAAGTTGGTCTCGTAAGCGACACCCTCGATCAACCCGATTCGAGTCGCTGGATGGATGTGCGGTTGAGCGATCCGAAGCTGGCCATGGGTGACACCGCACTCTTCAAGGTAATCGCAAAAACGATCTTCGAGGTCGATGGGCGCGACGGCGTGCAGGTCTTAATGCGCGCAGCAAAACGCTTCATTGGCGGAAGACTATTTCAGGATCTGGATTTGAACGACGTGGACAAGATGCGCACCCATCCGGAAGGCGTCGCACTCGTCCCGTTAGCCGTTTCGCCAAGCGGGGTCCGGCGTGGGCCACGGGACTGGCTCCTCGAAACGCGGCGTGCTCTCCGACAGAAACAGGAAAACATGAGGAGTGACGATGGGTTCGTCGGCGAACTATGGATCGCTACTGGCATTTTCGTCCGGCGCGTCGTGTTTCGCCAGGCCGACGGCTCCCAGCCACCGCGTGCAATCGGCGTTGAGTTCTCGATTGGCCAGCGGCTCTACGATCCCGGCAAGCCTATCAACGAATTAAGTGATCCGCCTAAGAACTACTGTTATGCGCGAAGGGAGATCATCCTCTGTGGTGGCGCCTTCAATACACCTCAACTACTGATGGTCAGCGGCGTCGGCGACCAAGAAACTCTTCAAGCCGCCGGCGTTCAGGGAATTCCAGGGATCGCCGGAGAGACGCAAGCCGGCGTCTATATCAACCTCCCCGGCGTGGGCAAAAACCTTCGCGATCGTTACGAAATCAGTGTGATCAGCGAGATGGCGGCGAATTTCTCTACGCTTAACGGTGTTAAGTTCGACCCAAATGCTACGGACGACCCAGCGCTGAACGAGTGGAAGGCAAAACGCGCCCCGAATCCGCGCCCCGGGCTGTATGCTACCAATGGCGCGGCATTAGCAATATTGAAACGTTCTAAGCCGGCGAGTTCCGGGCCTAAGGATTCACCGCCGGATCTATTGTTTCTTGGCTTTCCCATTGCTTTCCAGGGCTACTATCCCGGGTGGTCCATGGACCTTTTGAAAAAACCGTGTGCTCCTTCGACTGAAAGGAGCCGGAATCTCTGGAGTTGGACGATCCTAAAAGCGTACTCGAAAAATCGCGGTGTCATCCGGCTGCGCACGAGCAATCCCTTTGATTCACCGGACGTTGATTTTTGCTATTTCGGCCAGTGCGATCGGGAGAACACCGATGCTGATCCGCATTGGCGCGACGACCCCGATTTCGCTGCACTCGAGTTCGGTGTTCAATACGTGCGCCGGCTCAATCATGCGGCCGCGAAATTAATGAAAGGCTCCGATCCGGCTGCCGCCGAACTTTGCCCCGGAGCCGGCAGACCAAGCGGTTCCCCTGGCCTGGAAGCCTGGATTGCACAAGAAGCTTGGGGACACCATGCCTCCGGCACTTGCAGAATCGGTTCCGATCCCTGGAGAGCGAATGGGGCAGATTTGAAAGACAAGGAGGCTGTGCTCGACAGCCATTTCCGCGTGCACGGTGCATCCGGCCTCCGCATCGTTGACGCGTCGGTTTTCCCGACAATACCCGGATACTTTATCACCGTGCCGACCTGCCTGATTAGCGAGAAGGCCGCGGACACAATCATCGATGAATTATCCTTTTGAGTTGCAACGAAGAGAGGCCGCCGCGATTCGCGCGCGCCGCCGGCAAGCCGCTACGCCAGCTGCTTCGGGGAACGAAGGAGGTGCCGCGCCGGAGTATTCTACTGGTTCATCGACTGCTTCAGCAAAAGGTGATCCGGACCGGCTTCCATCTCGCACCGTCGGGTTGGCTTTGTCTGGTGGCGGCATGCGGGCCGCGACGTTCAGCCTCGGGATCCTTCAGGCACTTTCAAAGAAGGGGCGACTGCGCCAGGTCGATTTTATTTCCTCCGTATCTTGCGGCGGCTATACCGCAAGCTTTCTCGGCCGGCTCTTCACTCGCAATTCCATCGCCAAGCTATCGGAAGAAAAAGGGGATCCTTGCGAACGAGTCGCATCGATTCTCGCCGGCAAAAATTCTGTCCAGATTCAGTGGCTGCAACAGAACGCAAAGCATATGGGCAACGCGCCTGGATCGGCGATGGGCCAGGATCTTGCAGTCAAGTGGTGCAATCTCGTTGCTATCTATTTCACCCTTGGATTGCTAGGACTTGGTTTGTTTGGACTGCTGCGACTTGGCGGAGATTGGGTGACGCAGATCGCGGGAGCAACTGGCTTAGCGGGGCTCGGGTCCGACGGCGCATTCAATCTAACCCCGTGGTGGTGGCTTCCTCTTGCGGTCCTTGGTCTGGCTGTGCTCCCCTGCTCGATCGCGTTCTGGCTCGCACCGAAAAAAGATACGCGTGGTAGTTTCAGCTTCTCGCCGATTGCAGCCTGGATATCGAGCCTTGCGCTCCTCGGCCTCGCACTCGGCTTAGTTTCAGGCACTTTCGGTATCCTAACCGCAATCGCCATCTTGTTACTCGCAGCCGCGTGGTTAGAACTGGACCGCCGGCGCCTGCCGCCAAATCTGGATACGAGTAGTGGCGAAACCTCCGCCGATCCCGGCAGCGTCATTCGGAACCGCCTTGCATTTGGCATCGGCGAGTCCCTCCGCATTTTCCTGATCTGCGTTCTTTGGGCGACCGTGGACACGTTAGCTCGCGGTTTTGCCCGGGGTGAGTGGGAGGCACTGCTGGAAGCTTGGGCATTACTGGTGGTATTGCTTGCCCTTTTCTTTTTCGGTCTTGGCAAGTTCCTTCCAAACGTTGACGCAAAAAAGCGGAATCAGCGCAAGCAGTCGACACGATTTTCCTCCGCTTCGTTCCAAGCTGGTATCGTCGCATTCCCTATCGCCGGCCTTCTTGTCGTTCTAGTCGACAGCGCCGTTCATTGGCTTTTTAACCGGCAGTTCGCGTTGGGTTTCGCAGCCTTCCTCTCGGGCGCGATTCTTTCCGTAATTTTCGGGTCCGCGTTCGGTTTTCTCAATTACTCCAGCAACCAGAATGCTAACGGGGCGCGGATTAGCCGTGTTTTTCTCGGCGCATCCAATCCTGCCCGAATTTCGGGCGCCGCTGGTGACGAAGAACGCGCTCTTCAGTTAGTTCATCCTGACGATGATATCCCTTTTTGCGACTATCATCCGGAAGCCAACGGCGGCCCTTTGCATCTAATCGGTCTTTGCGTAAACCAAACTATCGATTCCGTCGCCCAACTCAGCGTTTCTGCGCGGAAAGGCTTTTCGATGTGCGTCGGGCCATGTGGTGTGAGCGTCGATAAAAAATTTCACGGCATCTGGGCGCCTCGTCCTTTCGACAAAGTTCCCTGGTCAATGAGACTGCGTCAGTTTCTCGATGGTGCGAATCCGTCCGCGACGAATGGCAAAATCGCGCTGCGAGCTGTGCCGGTTGCCGGCGAAAACTTCCACGTTTTCCAAGGAAAAACTGAGTGGCCGGTCTGCGTTGAACCGCTCACTTTGGGCGAATGGACCGCTGCATCGGCTGCGGGCAGCGGACGGAGCACCAGTCTTTCGAGGTCTCTCCTCTTTGGTCTAGCTAACCGCCGCTTCGGTTACTGGTGGAATAGCGGACTAAACTTGTCGGATCGTTCCATTAGCGGCTCGCCAATTTTCTGGCGGAAAATCCAGGCGCTGCCTGAAACGCTGTTTAAAATGCAGAGCCTACTCATTTCGGATTTTCTAGGACGTTTCCTTGGGCCCGCTTATCGCTTTTGGAAAATCAGTGACGGTGGCCGCTTCGACAACACTGGAATCTACGAGCTGCTAAGGCGAAGGATCCCCTTCATCATCGCTGTCGACGCCACAGACGATGCGTCATTGGATTTCAATGACGTGGCGGAACTGGTGGGGCAAGTGCGGACGGATTTCGGAGCAGAAGTCGAATTTGTCGACCTTGCCGCGGTCACCAGCAAGGTCCCGGCGTGGATCTCTGAGTGGTTGGCGGATCCCGAAAGAAACGTAGGAAAGCTCCGGGACATCGGGAAACCGGATGGAGCGCACGCCACCCTGGCGCGAGTGACTTACGATGGAGATCAGGAACCCGCTACCTGGATTGTTATGTTAAAAGCAAGCGTCACCGGCGACGAGCCGTTCGACGTTATCTCTTATAAGAAGAACAGCCCTGACTTTCCAAGCGAGTCTCACCCGGACCAGTTACTTAGCGAAGCCCAATGGGAATGCTACCGGGCGCTGGGTGAACATGTCGGATCGATGGTTCTAAACCGGTCGTCATAGCCGTGAAACATAAAGAAAGCGAATCATTTGGGGACCCCTGGACGCCGTTGCCAAGGGGTCCTGGATGCGATGTTAGGAGACTCGGCCAATTTGCGACAACGGCGATGTACGCGTTCGTCCTCCCTTTCGCTTTCCTAGGCTGTTCCAGAAGGAGCATTGTTGACGAGGCGAGGGCCGCCGGGCTGACGCCGGCTGATTTCCCTGAAGTAACCGCGAACATTTTTGAACCGATGGACGGCGGTATCCAGTTGTCGTCCGAAGAAATCATGGGTCGCAATACGTGGATTCTCTGGAGCGCAGGCAACGATCATTTTTGGAATGAGGCCGCGCAAGACAGTTTTGGCTGGGTGGACCTGCTCAAGATGCTCGACAACCGAAAGTATCCACGAACCCAGCGCTTTAATATTCTGGGTCTCATTAACCAGCCCGGGTTCCAGGCTCCGGCAAAGGCGGACAAGTTCGGATTGATGCTCGATGAACAGACTGCACCCGAACCCGCCGGGATCGATGAAAAAGTTTACGGCAAACCTTCGGGAGTGATCGGTTTCCGGCTGTTCCCGAATCCGGAATTTAACGAAGAGGCTCGCCAGAAATGGGACGGCAATCGGTTCTTGAACGATCCAGGCTATTATAACGACAAGCGACTTGTTCGACCTTATCGCGTTGGAGTCGCCTGCGCGGCCTGTCATGTGGCGCCGAATCCTGACAAGCCGCCGCTCGATCCGAACAATCCTGCCTGGGAGAACCTCGCTTCGGCAATCGGCAACCAATATATTAGTGAGGGCAAAGTCTTCGCCTGTAACGTAGAAGAGGGCGGCTTTTTTTACGAAGAGTTGAGAACGCAGCCGCGGGGCACTTCCGATACGTCCCGCATTGCGACTGACCACCTTAACAATCCGAGTTCGATCAGGCCCCTCTTCCTGATTGGAGAACGCGAGCGAATCGCCGCAACCGAAACGCTGGGCCCGGATCTGTTGGCGTCACTGGGTCAACAACATGAAATGCCGGCGCCGCACATATTGAAAGACGGCGCCGATTCGGTCGGCATTCCCGGAGCCGTCCTGCGCGTTTACGTCAACATCGGGATGTTTTCCGAATATTGGTTAACCCGCCACAAGCGCCTCGTCGGTCTATCGCCGCAGCAACCTTTCGAAACGGCATATGCACAAGAAAACTCGGTCTACTGGCAAGCAACCGTGCAGCGAGCGGGCCACATTGCAGCCTTCTTTCGCAAACTGCAGCCTTTTCATCTGATCGATGCGCCCGGGGGCAAAGGATACATTACGGCTGATGACAAAGTGATGGCCAGAGGCAAGGCGGTCTTCGCTGAAAACTGCGCTTCCTGTCATTCCAGCAAACAACCGCCGCCGCCTATAGCTCCGGGTTCCGATGAAGCGAAGGCGTGGTTCCGTGCGGCGGTACTGGAACCAGATTTCTTAGAGAACAATTTTCTGTCAAACGATCGGCGTTACCCGCTGATCACCATTGGCACCAACAGTGCGCGTGCGTTCGGTACTAACGCAATCGCTGGACATGTTTGGGATAACTTTTCCTCGCAGACCTACAAAGATCTTTCTCCTCCCGACGAGTTGGAGTTCTATAATCCGTTTGCTCCAGCAAATCAGATCAGGTTCAAGCCTAAGGAGAAGCATACCGGGCCGGGATATTACCGGGTGCCCTCGCTCGTCAATATCTGGAGTTCAGCGCCGTTTTTTCATAATAATTCGCTGGGCAAATTTACGGGTGATCCGTCCGTGCCGGGGCGGATGGCAGCGTTTCAAGACGCGATTGAGAAACTCCTTTGGCCCGAGAAGCGGTTGGGCAAAGAATCAATCCTTCGCACCCAGGAAGAATGCACGCTGCGCTTGCGGAGGGAGTTTCTTCCTGAGCCACTGCAGGGGTTAGCCGACGCCAGCGGTTACCTGCAGATCGGCCATATCCCGAAGGGCACGCCGATTAACTTGATAGCGAACCTTGAGCCGGAGCCGTCAGAATTAGTTCCGCTCGCGGGGAAATTAAGCGCGACGCTGGTGATAATCAGTAAAAGCGGTCTTTCGCCCGAAGCTTCTGCTAAAGAATTGCTCAAGGCCGTACCCGAATTGCTCGCTGCAAACAAGTGCCCGGACTTTATCGAAGACGAGGGGCACTACTTTGGGACCAACCTCTCCGATGCCGATAAGCAGGCACTCATTGAATTCATCAAAACTTTCTGAAGCGAAACTGAAAACTGAATCTCAACCCCAATTCGACCATAACTAACATGAGTACTAGTACTAATACGCCCATCACGAATCCCGAGGAGTTTCTGAAACTTACTTCACAGCAACTCGATGATATTTTCCGAAACTCGCCCGCAGGCAAAATACCCAACGGAGAGGGCGAAGGCACGGCCATCATCGCACCCGACACTGTCGTTTCTGATCCAATCGCAAAATTCGTTCAGATCTTTACCTGGAAAGGAAAGGTTTTTGTGCCGGATCCGATCGACCCGCAGCGTGCTACGCTAAAGAACCGGATCCTCCCAATTGAAGTGAGAGCGATCGCGGCGGAAGTCTATCGGGCCCCGAGCTGGTTCGATGAAAAAGAATGTATCGTGCTCGATTACTCACAGACCTCGATCGTCGCGCAGTGGATTCGAGACGAGATCCGCGAGGTAAGCCCTGGATTGTACCTTGGCCTCGTTTACTGGGGAAAACAGAAGGAGGATGCGAAGAGGCTCATCTACTTCTCCCTGAAGTTTTGACCGCGCAGCTGTCCGATTCCCGGAGAAAAACCCGCCTGGAGTTTCCACATCAAGCGCAGGGGATGTCCTATGCAACAACTTGATTCCAACGTCAGCCGCCCGCAGCCACGCGCAAATACGGGCTCAGCCTTGCTGAACTGGCTGGAAGACTTTTCGACCTTCCTGCTGCATGTCGAACGAAGGTTTGATCCTTGGATTCGCCCGACGTTCGACTTGTTGCTGCGCGATCACGTTGCGCGGTGGACGACCGCACTGATCAACGCGCAGCGGCCAAACGAGGGTCTCAAGATTGCCGAGGAAAAGCTGCTTCCGGGTGAAGAAGAGTTTCTCGACTCGATCATTTCGAGTTTTGAGAAGCAAATGAAAGGGCTGTGGAAACCGGGAGGGTTTGAGCGCGGAGGAAACACAAAGACGCAAGGCATCGTGCGAGGCCAGTACATCGTGCATGACAATCTGCCGTCGCAGTTCCAGCACGGTATTTACGCAAAGGGCCAAACGTTTCCGGCCTGGGTTCGATTCTCCGGCCCAGGCCCCTATATCACACCCGATATCGATGACGTCGGGTTCATGAGCATCAGCATTAAGCTGATGGATGTTCCCGGGCCAAAACTCATGGACGAAGAAAAGTTCACTCTAGATATGTTCGGTGTTTCGACGCCGACGTTCGTGACACCCGATGTAAAGGCCAACGCCCAGTTGCAGAAATGGAGCGTTAAGAATGCGCAAATATTCTACTTCCTGAATTTTCTGCATCCGCATGTGTTCGACATGATCATGCAGGCACTTTGGGTCAAGACCCAGAGCAGTCCTTTTGAAGCGCCCTATTTCAGCTGTGTTCCCTACCTACTCGGAGAAGGCCAGGCCATGCAATATTCTGTTTGGCCGAAAACGAAGAAACGCACGCCGATCCCACGCCTGCCCTTCCGTCCGCCGGATGATTATTTACGCAGCGCGATGGTAGCATCGCTCGCCGAAGGAGATGTCGAGTTCGACATTCGGATGCAACTGCAAACCGACCCGCATCTGATGCCGATTGAGAATAACGCGGTGCTCTGGCCGGAGAAGCTGTCGCCTCGAGTTTCGGTCGCGACGCTTCGCTTACCAAAGCAGAAATTTAATTCGCCGGCACAGATAGCCTTCTCGAAACAGCTCTCGTACAATCCCTGGCACACGATTGCGGAACACCGGCCCCTCGGCAATCAGAGCCGCGCTCGCCGCCGGATGTATCTGACGCTTTCGACGCTCCGGCATTCGATGAACGAGATTCCACACTACGAGCCGACGGGAAACGAAGTCTTCGACTAGCTCAAGAATCATGACTCCGCAATCAAGCTTCATGTTTTTGGCGCCGATTGTGCCGTGGCGAGAACAGGAACTGCGAGGGCTGCTCGCATCGATGAACGAGGGACCAGGCCGGGTCAATCCGGACAACGCACTTATCCCGTTCGCGAAATTTGAAAACCTCCATTTCGCGCGGCTGCTCATCCTCGACGATAAAACGACCGAAGACGTGCGGGTTTACGGTTTAAAACCGAAGACCTACCCACTTTACCTGGCGTTTCTTGGCGACATCGACGGCGATGAAGACAGCTTTGTCACGGAGCTGGTGAACGTTGCGGCGAGCGGTTTACGAAAGCTTTTTTCCTGTTGCACAGGGTTTGAGTCAGGCACGGATCTCATAACCTGGATGAAAGAACACCGGAAACCCTCAATAGCTAACTATGTCAACTGGAAGGGCCGGACGGTTCGCCGTACCCACGAAGAGGCGATGCTGCAACAAGCAATCGAAAGTTATATCCAGGCGAACCCATCGCTGCAAAAACTGTCTCCAAAGGAAGTTTATGCGAAGGTGCGCGCATTCGTACTTGCTGAAAAAGATTCGGGACGCCTGACGCTCACGCCGGAAAGCCCTACCCCGGTGGGCTGGTTAATCGGAGATCTACTGCATCTCGTGGGAATCCCGCTGCTGGTGTTGATCCTTTCCCCTCTCCTGATTTTAGTTGCGCCCTTTTATATCATTCGTCTGCGCATGCTTGAGAAAACGGATCCGGAAGTATGTCCGACGGTTGACCAAGCGTACGCAGAGGAACTTTCGCGGGGAGAAGATCACTACGTCACCAATCAATTCAGTGCGATGGGCAGCTTCAAACCTGGCCTGCTCCGTCTTTTGACTGGGATTGGAGTATTGACCACGGTCAACTATGCCGCGCGACACATTGTAAGACCAGGCCGCCTAGGGCGGGTTCGTACCATCCATTTCGCCCGCTGGGTTTTTATCGATGGCACTGACCGCATGATTTTCTGCAGCAATTACGACGGAAGCGTCGAGAGCTACATGGATGATTTTATTAATAAGACAGGGTTCGGACTCAACGCCGCTTTCAGTAACGGGATCGGCTACCCCAGAACCAATTGGCTGGTCCTCGATGGATGCGCTGATGAACGCAAGTATGTAGAGTACCTTCGGCGGCACACCCTGCCGACACAAGTCTGGTATCAAGCCTGTCCCGGGTTAACCGCGATCGACCTGGAACGGAATTCGCGTATTCGCCAGGGCCTCGAAGCCTCGTCGCTGACCGATCAGGAAACGAACGATTGGGTTGCATTATTATGAGCGATTTCGATTACGCAGATGTTCAGGGTCTGGTGCGGTTCGGATACAAAAAAATGACCAAGGCATCCTACGCCCTCGTGCGGGTTAAGGATCCGGCAACAGCGCGAACTTGGTTGCGCACCGCTCCGGTCACGAGCGCGGTGGAAGTTCAACCGCCGCCGACTACCGCTTTGCAGGTTGGATTGACTGCACCCGGCCTTGCCGCCCTGGGGGTCCCGGCATCAGTTATCGAAGCGTTCTCGCATGAGTTTCGAGCCGGGATGGCGCAGGAGAGCCGATCCCGGCAATTGGGAGATGTAGAAACGAATGCGCCAGCATATTGGAGCTGGGGCGGCCCAGAACGCGTCCCACATCTGGTGGTCATGTTTTTCGGGGAGCCCGGGCCGTTCGAAACTTTTGTGCAAACTTCGAAAGGCCCGTCCTGGAACGATGCATTCGAACTGTTAGCAGATCTCGATACCAGTGACTTCGGCGGCTTTGAAGCATTCGGTTTCACTGACGGGATTAGCCAGCCGGAGATTGATTTTAGCCAGAAACTCCAGGTTCCATACAATCAATTCGATTACAGCAACATCGTTGCTCTGGGAGAGTTCCTGCTCGGATATCGCAACGAGTACGGCAAGTACACGGATCGACCTTTGCTCGACGCTAGCGCCGCTACTGCGGATTTGCCGGCAGCCGAAGATGTTTCCGGAAAGAAGGATCTAGGCCGCAACGGGACCTACGTGGTGTTCCGGCAATTACAACAAGATGTGCGCCTGTTTTGGCAATTCGCCCTTCAACAATCCGGCGGCGACACGACCCAGGCCGAGCAATTGGC
>JAFAIO010000263.1 GCA_019236675.1 Verrucomicrobiota bacterium | reverse complement strand
ATTTCCGTATGTGGTCGTAGACCTAACTGGAACCGAGGAAAAAGAACGCGATGGCTTCATGAGCGAGCATGGCGTGGAACGGCGAGTCTGGTTTGAGCGCACCTTGGTGGAATTTCAAGATAAAGAGGTACACTTCGTCGGTCGCGCGGCAGTTTGTGTGCCGCACTTTGCCGCAGTGGCGCCCTTGCTGGAAGTGACTGACATGGTAGCCAAGCTGCCGCATCGGCTCGCGGTTTGGCTAACGGCGCATACCCGAGTCGTGTTGTTGGACTTGCCCTATTCACCTATGACGGTGGATGTGGAGATGGTGTGGCATCAAAGGGCGAACCGAGATACCGGCTTACAATGGCTGACACAGGAACTGGTTGCGTCGGCTGCAGATGTTGTCTAGCGGGTTCGCGACAATTCGAGAATTCGCGAAGTTTTCGCGAGGATGTCTGACGGAAATCATTCATTCCGAAGCGGCTGCCCGCGCCAGAACCGGAGCGTGCCGGCCTGACTTTGAGCGATTTTTTGGGGCTGGCATGGCTTTAGCATTGGCGATTCTGAATGCTAAGGATTCAGAGATTGGCGAGCGAGGGGTCTGTGCTGTTTATCTTGAGCGGGCGAATCGAAACCGAAAATGTGACTGAGTTGTGGTCACTGATCGCTGCCGAATCCATGCCGATCTTGTTCGACCTTAAAGAGGTCAGCTTGGTTAGTCGGGAAGTCGTGCAGTTTCTAGCGCAATGCCAAGATACCGGGATAATCATCCAAAATTGCCCCGCCTATATCCGTGAATGGATTGCGCGAGAATCGGCCAATCCTAACCCGTCTTGAACAGGTATTTATTGATTCGGAGCGAACGAATTCTTGATTCTAGCGTCGAGGCCGGCACTCCAAGTATTGCTGCGGCGCCGGATTTGCCGGCCACTCGTCCGGTTGTCTTCGCCAAGGCCGCTTCGATCGATGCGCGCTCGTCAGCGACGAGTCTCTGACCTAGCGGTTTACTGGCGATCGCACTCTCAACCGATTCGTGATTTAGCCAGTTTTCATCCACGGAAAAGGTCTCTTTTTCACAGAGAATCAAGGACCGCTCGATTACATTCTGGAGTTCCCTGATATTACCTGGCCAGGAGTAGGATCTAAATTGATCCAGGGTTTTTTTGCTAATACCTGATATCGCTTTTCCAAGTTTCTGGGCGTATCGCTGAATGAAATACTCTGTTAGTAGCGCGATGTCCTCCGGGCGTTCACGCAACGAAGGCATCTCGATAGGAAAGACGTTGAGCCGGTAATACAGGTCCTGCCGAAACAAGCCTTTTGAGACCGCGGTTTTTAGGTCGCGGTTGGTCGCGGCGATCACCCGCACGTCTGCCTGAATCACCTGGGTTCCGCCGACCCGCTCGAATTCGCGTTCTTGCAGCACGCGCAGAAGCGAGACCTGCACTTCGGCGGGAAGTTCTCCGATTTCGTCGAGAAACAGAGTACCGCCCTGAGCCAATTCAAAGCGGCCTAATCGCCGCTGGAGCGCACCGGTAAACGCGCCTTTCTCATGACCGAATAGTTCGGAGGCAATCAACGAAACCGGGATAGCCGCGCAATTTACCTTTACAAAGGCGCGGACGGATCGCGTTGATCGCTTATGCATGGCGCGAGCGATGAGCTCTTTTCCGGTGCCGGTTTCCCCAGTGATCATGACCGTGCAGTCGGTAGGGGCCACCTTGGCGACTCGCGATAGCACCGACCGCAAAACAGGAGCCGTTCCGACGATTTCCTCAAACATGCATGCCTCGTCAACTTGCTCGCGGAGCATCACATTTTCTCTTTGAAGCTGGTCCTTCAATTCTTGAAGTTCCTGGGTCCGTTCAGCGACCTTTTCGTCGAGTTCTCTGGCGACCCGCTTTTGCTCGGACCAGAGCCGTGCCTCTTGCAGAGCGATGGCGGCTTGATTCGTCGAGACGCTCAAAAGGAGTCTATCTATCTCAGTTGGAAAATCGGCGCGATCGGATGCAGCACAGATCCAACCCAATTCGTTCTGCCATCCTAGTCCCAAGAAAATAATTGAGAGATCGCCAGTGGCTTGTTTGGATACAAGGTACGAACCGCGAAGTTCCTGGTTCAGCCAGTTGTTGATAGCCTTATCGACGAGGACTTGCCTCGCGTCCGGATTTTCAGTCCGCACCGGCCGAGTCATGGTAATGGGCGCCCCACTAGCCGGATCCTTGATTTCGGCACGCGCTGAATCCAATCGCAGAACAGCCATGAGCACATCTAGTAAAGCGGCTACGATCTGGTCCGGCTCGTGACCCGCCCAAATCGCTGGAAGGGTCAGAAGGCTCGTTAGATCATTGATGCAAGCCTTTAGCCGTCCAACCTCGGTTTTATTTGCTGGATTCGTTTCCAATGAACTTGGCGGTATTAGCGGGCGCGTTTACCTGCGATTCCCGTCGTTCGCGTAGCTCTTTCAAAAATTTCTTAGGCGGAATGTAAAATGGGTTTTCCTGCAGAATTCCTCCGATGATGATCATTGGATGGGTTCGCATCACGTCGACCACGACATCGCCTTTAAACTTGGTTAGATCGTAAGTACAGATAACTGGGTTGACCGGACCCTCCTGACGCTCCCACAGCTCGTTAGCTTTGGCTTCATATTCGAGCAGGTCGATCATCTGAGTTTCGTTTTTCAAAGCCCATTCCATTTCCGTCACAAAGCGAATGAGGGAAAAACCCTGGCACCTGGCATTATTCACTACTGCTTCGAAGAGCTTAAGTGTTCTTTCTCCGTCGAAGTAACCGTCCCGCAGATGGGTGTCGGACCAGGTGCGTAATTCGAATTGGCCCTTCCGTAACAGGGCTCCTATGTCGATTCCACTGGCGGCGATTTGCATCAAATGCTCGTCCCGGCGTTTGGGGTCGATCGTGTGTACGATTTTTTCGCCGCGTTCGAGTCCGGCCTGAACAAACGGAAGCAGTACCCGATACTCCTCTTCGCGATCATTAAAAAAGGCGCACACATGTCCTCGGTCGCCAAGCGCTGCAGCGTTGGACCAAATCGACTTCCGGCTAGCATTCGCTTCCTCCTCGGGGAAGCTGCCTTTATCGTTCCAGCAATCCACGCGTTAACTCTTTTGAATAGCTGAATCATGGCCAAGGGCAAGTGGCTAGGTACCGCTCCTAGTCTCTTTCGCGGAATGTGGATAATGGGCCGCGTCGCGAAAATCTCGCGAATCCGCGATTTGTCGCGAAGGCGCATGTTTAGAGTCTAGACCAGACTCAAATTTTGCCAGGGACCGCGACACGAATCCCCTGACCACGCGCATGGCACGGGACTAGCGTGGCTATCGCTACTGCTCAGATCAATCCTAAACGCAATATGATATGGCAACGATGACCAAACGCGGGTTTCTTCTGTCGAGGGGCTGGATTCAAGCGGTGATCCTTATCTTTTTATTCGGCTTTTTTGTCCTGGGATTTCTCGCCTACCGCACTTACACGGGTGAACCGCCGATTCCGGAGAAGGTTACCGATCCCAACGGTAATGTTTTGTTCACACGGGCGGATATCATGGCCGGGCAAGAAACTTTCCTGCGCAACGGCTTGATGGAGTACGGATCGATTTTCGGTCACGGCGCCTATCTTGGACCGGACTTTACCGTCGACTATCTGCATCGCGCCGCTCTGCTATCGATCGATTTTTACAACAGTTTGGGATCCGACCGAGCCAGAGCTACGACCGTGGCCGATTACAAAACTAACCGGTACGACGGCGCCAGCAATACGTTGACCTTTACTGACGCCCAAGCGCATTCTTTCCAGGAGTTACAAAAGTACTATTACGGATTCTTTTCGGAACCTACCACGAAATATGGGTTGCGACCCGCGGCGATCACGGATGCCGCCGAAATCCATAATCTGACTGCTTTCTTTGCTTGGTCAGCATGGTGTGCGTCTGCTTTGCGACCAGGACTCAACTATTCTTATACTAACAATTGGCCACCGGAACCGCTGGTAGACAATCATCCGACCGCCGACACGATTGTCTGGAGCGTTCTTTCCTTGATCACGTTGTTGGGAGGTATCGGTCTATTACAGGCAGCGTTTGGACGCTGGAATTTCCTGGGCTGGCACGGACGTGAACGAGAAAAGATTTCGTTCCGGCCTCCGGGAGCAGTTTTGTTAACTCCGGCACAGCGCGCGTGCGCCTGGTTTTTTCTGGTGATGACCTTGATGTTCTTTTGCCAGACCTTGCTCGGCGGAGCTACAGAACACTATCGAGCAGAGCTGTCGAACTTCTTTGGGCTCGACCTTGGCCAGGTGATTCCGTTCAACATCGCCCGAACCTGGCATGTTCAGCTCTCTCTTTTCTTTGTGTCTACCGGTTTTCTGGCCGCCGGTATTTTTCTTCTGCCGATGATTGCCGGCCGGGAACCACGAAGACAACACTGGCTCGCTTACGCCCTTTTGGGCGCGCTCGCAGTAGTTGTCTTCGGTAGCTTGATTGGTGAGTTCATCAGCATTCACGGAGGGTGGCGCTATGTTTGGCAATGGTTTGGCAGCCAAGGTTTTGAATACCTCGACCTGGGCCGGTTCTGGCAGATATTGCTGACCATCGGCCTGTTCTTCTGGGTCGTTATCATCTTTCGCGGACTACGTGTAAAGCTGCGCACTGAACATTTGGGGAACTTGCCGTGGTTGTTCTTCTTCTCGGCGCTTTCGATACCTATTTTCTACGGCGTCGGCTTGTTGGCCAGGCCTGAGTCCCATTTCACCAGCACCGACTTTTGGAGATTCTGGGTAGTTCACCTATGGGTGGAAGATTTTCTCGAGCTATTTACCACCATCATGGTCGCTTATGTTTTCGTACTACTGGGAGTAGTACGCGAAAAAGTAGCCCTCACCATGGTCTATCTCGATATGCTGCTTTATTCGGCGGGCGGGGTGATTGGCTCGATGCATCATGTTTACTTTTCCGGGGAGCCTGCAGTGCATATGGCGCTGGGAGCGTTTTTCTCTGCCGCCGAAGTAATCCCACTCACGATACTGACTCTGGAAGCTTGGAGTTTCCTTCAGTTAGGCGCGCAGCAGGGCGCAAAATCGCAGACGCCGTTTCCTCACTTCTGGGCAGTCATGTTCTTAGCCGCGGTTGGCTTTTGGAATTTTCTCGGTGCCGGGATATTCGGATTTCTGATCAATCTCCCGATTGTCTCCTATTACGAAATCGGTACGGCGCTCACGGCCAACCACGCGCACGCCTCCATGATGGGTGTTTACGGGATGCTGAGCATTGGGCTGGGCTTATTTTGCCAGCGCTATCTGATTCCAGAAAATCGCTGGTCGGATCGCTGGGCCAAGATCAGTTTCTGGTCGCTCAATCTAGGACTGGCCTGGATGGTATTTGCTACTCTGTTCCCGCTCGGAGTTCTTCAACTCTATCACTCTGTCAGCAGCGGTTATTTCGATGCTCGGACTCTGCAGTTCATTACGGGTGGGGCTAATCCAGTGCTCGAGTGGCTTCGCCTACCTGGGGACGCGCTTTTCATTGTCGGAGGTGTCCTGCCAATCCTCTACCTCTGCTGGCTGAGCGTTCGCTATATGGCGCCCGGCGCGAAACCGGGCGAGGAAACCGAGGAGATCCTGTTTAGTGAAGTTGTAGAACGAGCCGGCTCCGACTAATGCTTCAGACGATTGATATCGAAGTCGTACTGGCTTCTTTGTATGCGGTGTTTCTGCTGGTTTGCGCCTTCGGCCTGGAACTGCTGGCCCGTCACTCACATCATCGGTCGAAGCAAATAAGTGTCGCCGGCTTCAAATATCATCGCCATCACGATGTCTGGGAATGTCCGACTGGAGAGCAACTGAAACCTATCACCACCGACCATACCCACCGCTTAACTCGATATCGGGCGCCGGCGCACGTTTGCAATAAATGTTCGATCAAGCATCGTTGCACGGAGTCCGACGACGGCCGGGAGATAGAACATGATCCCGGCTCCTGGCTGGAATCTGAGTTGGCCAAATTCCATCGTGGAATTTCGCTAGCTTTGCTTTTTTTGGCGGGGCTGCTCTTGCTGGTGGAAATGATTCGGCACCAGAGGCCAATGGAGTTACTCATCCTCGGCGGATTCCTTTTGCCAGTCGCATTCCTGGGATCGCAATTGTCTTCGGCATTCTTTGCTGCGCGCCGGGGCTGAACGTGCTTTTTATGTTGATCTTGCAGAATCCCGGCCTCCCAGTCAGTAATTGCTTATGCGATCCGATCTCAGTCGTTTGCTGGCCTTTATTGGCTTGGTTTTCGCTCTGGCCGATGAGCGGGTGGTAGCGGCTTCCGGCCCATTTGCAGTCACGCTTGATGGCAACATCATCCATATCGCGTCGGGATTTTCTTTCCCAAACAAGATCGGAGAGTTTCAGCGGGTTATGACCCGGCAGTATGATTCCGCCGGGCAGGGTGTATCGGTTGGTTACGAGGTTGAGCGACCGCGAATCGCGGCGACGATCTATATCTATCCGAGCAACGGCCGGCTGTTAGAAACGGAGTTTGTTGTTCGAGAGAACGGGATCGTTGCTCAACACCAGGACACAAAGTTGGTGGACCATGGGACGGGATTTGTTAGTCCCAAAAAAATCCCGGCTCTCCTAGCGAACTATGAATACACCGATAGTTTCGCCGGCAAGGTTCAACCGTTAAGGTCACGCTTGTTAGTCGTCCGTCGGGGCGACTGGAATATCGAGTATCGTTTTACTTACGCGGCGTCAGAAGGGGCGAACGGCGCTTCCCTGGTCGATTCCCTTCAGAACGGTTTCGTTTGGCCGGAAACGATTCCGCCTTCGCAAAGTTCTGGTGCGACAGGCAAGAAGGGGAAGCCGTAGGTTAGGGCGAATGGGCGAACGGGCGATGGGGCGAAGGAGGGAATGGACGAGCGAGGCGAGTGTCCGGTAGGGCGAAAATCCGGCGCGCCCAGGATGATGCCACGCCTAGGCGCCGACTCCGCGCCGGATTTGAGCCGTTCCGTGGG
>JAFAIO010000115.1 GCA_019236675.1 Verrucomicrobiota bacterium | reverse complement strand
TTCCCAACGACTCACTGTAGTGCTGGTAAAGAATCTCCCGATAAGTCATGAAGCCGGTAATGCACTGGTAAACGCACTTTCGAGCACGAGGACGAGCACGAGCACGATTTGGTTGCTAGGGCGCCTTGTAATTTTCTGCAGGACTTCCAAGCCGGTGAAGAACATGAAGTGTGTATTGTTCACAAGATAACGCTGCCAAAGTCGTCTGGGCTCCATTAGCAAGCGGAAGGCCCATTCCAAGCCCAACCGCTGCCAGCTAACCGGCGCTTGTCTAACTGTTCCGCTGATCAAAGAGAAAGCGGCGCCAACTGCTAGATACACCGCCTGCGGTAAAACAGGCTTCAAACGGGCAAGTAATAACTCTTGTTTCGGGCAGCCTAAGCCAATCCAGACGAATGTCGGGGCGGCGTGCTGCAGTAACCTAACAATGTTCTCTTCTTCTCCGGCAGGCCATTCTCCAAAAGGGGGTGAATAGACGCCGACGATGTAGGCCTGTGGATATTCGCGCGCAATCGCTTGTTCCAGCTTCAGGCGTTCTTGCTCCGCGCCGCCCAATAAAAAATGGCGTTCGGCTGCTTCCGTGGTTGCCAGGACCCGGCGCATTAAATCCGGACCATAAACTCGGTCTTTCAATCCGGCTCCGTGAATTCGGTTCAAGTACCAAATCAACGGCATACCGTCGGGAACAATCAGATCAAACTTTTTCATCGCTTCCCTAAATTGCTCGTCACGATGCGCCATGCTGACTACATGCGTATTCGCGGCTGCTACTAAGTGACAAGCGGTCGAATTCTCAGCCCAGCTTCGGAGGAGCGCCATTACTTCCGAATAGTTACAAATGCTGACAGGCAGTCCGAGCACTGGCGCTCGGCTAAGAGAGACATGATCAACTCCCCGGCAATTATTCATCCGAAAATCCGAAATCTTCGTTCTTTAGCTCTGCGTCCGCTGCCACCTCTGCGCGTGGCCTTATTTTCGTAAGCAACTTCGAGGAATGCGAGCAGGGCGGAACTATATTGGCTTCGGTTCAAAGCTCGACCGACGCTTGGTTCAAAATCTCTGGGTCGGAGGTTGATTGGATCAAGCGGGCCTAACGGTGAAGCCCCGCTTATAAAGTCCAACAGCTGGTTCGAAAGAACCGAGGGGTCCCAATCAATGGTTAGCCCGTTGCGGCCGTGTTCCAGGATCATTTCGACACCGTGATGCGGGGTAAGCAGTAAAGGGAGCCCCATTCCGGCGGCCTCGATCTCGGCTAAACAAAACGCTTCAAAGTACGATGGAAGCAGAAAAGCGTCTGCCGCCGCTAGGTATTCCTCCGGGCATTCGGTCATCCCTGTGAAGTGAATCCAATCACGCCAGTCGCCGACTTTCCGGGATAGCGACTGTTTCAACCGTCCCAATGTTGATGGTATTCCACCTATCACCAGAAAACGCGGATCATAGTCAGGCTTCTTTTTTCGCAGACGTGCGAGCGCCTCTGTGGCGACCCAGAAGCCTTTTCGTCGATGATGCCCTTGGCATAAGAATGCGAAAACGATGTTCTTAGCTCCAAAGTTCAGTTCAGCGCGTTTGGGACCGCGGAAATAATCGGCTATGTCCAAGTTGAAACGCGATTCGTCGAAAGAGTTTGGCAGCACGCAAACTTTTTCGGGAGTAGCAACGACTTTCCGTAACTCGCGCGCAATGCTTTCTGAGACGGGCAGCCAGATCGCCCTGCGGTTTGAACTAAAATCTCTTCTGGCCCGGCGCGCGTCGATGGCTGCGAGTAGCAGCCAAGCACGCTCTCGCCAGTTCATGCCGGGGACTTTGCGCGCTAGGCGAAGCCAGATATGCTGAAGAAAGTGCACG
The DNA here is from genome assembly GCA_019236675.1 of Verrucomicrobiota bacterium. Taxonomy (GTDB): domain Bacteria; phylum Verrucomicrobiota; class Verrucomicrobiia; order Chthoniobacterales; family JAFAMB01; genus JAFAVN01. The sequence goes on along the minus strand of JAFAIO010000115.1, from coordinate 2,139 downwards.
GCGCTCACGTCCGCGCCATAGGGAATTGAGGGCGTACCCAGGATTATAGCTTCCGGATGACGAACTCGAAATTCTCGGACGCTTTTCTGCGCGCGACTCAGGAACTCAAACCCGCCGAGAATAGGCATCTGAATTCGAGGTTTCAGGCACCGGAATTCAACGGGAAGACCTGGGTCAATATCTTCAGCGATTACGGTCACTAACCAGCCGCCGTCGATCAAGGCAGGTATCGCGTGGACCAAATGTTTCATGGTCGGACTGTCCAGATTAACCCTGGGATCTACAATGCAGAGGCGTCTTCTTTCTCCCATATGCCGTGCCTCTTAGCGTTTCTGAAAAAGCGCGGCCAAACCGTAGGGTTGTAGTTTGGCCCGTTCTATGGTTGGCAGTTCGGATTCACGGTCAGCCCAACCGACAGGGAAAAGTTTGCCTACTAGGCCCAATTCTTGGGCCGCAACCAGCCTTCGCAGGGTTGCAAGTACGAAGAAATAATCGTGGCGAATAACTTGAAACCCGTGCCTGTCAAACAAGGCAGCCAAGCTCTCGCGAGTGTAGCCAGGCCGAGCGTGACCGGGATTGGGGAAAATTTCCGGTGGATGTGGGACCGACACTAACGCCAGGCCATTTGGCCGGGTCAGTTCGCCGATTCGAGCAACGGCTGCGTCATCGTCCTCGATATGTTCAAGGACCTGAGTGGACAACACCAGGTCTGCCATTTCCTTTTCCACCGAAGCCGACTCAACGGAGATGTTCTCACAGCGGCTCTGCTTGAGTCGCGCATAACGCTTCTTCAAGTATTCAAAATTTGTAGGATCCGGCTCTAAACCGATGGCAGTTTCGGCAAAACCCTGTTCCACAAGGCGTGCCGACATTTCGCCGCTACCGGCGCCAACATCGATCAAGAGTCCTAGCGGTTTCGGGATCCCGGACAGCAGATTGATCAAACAGCGATATTCAATCCGGTATCGAATCGTATTCGGAGTGAGAATGAGTCGCCTGGCTAATCTTCGGAGAAACTCACTCATAGATCCACCTCTTCCCCGGACCTCACGTGGTATGACAGGTCCGGCTCTCGCGGGGATGCTGGAATATCGTGAGACCGGGTTAGACTGCGAGCAGACATTGCTTCGGCCAATATGTAATCACCCACTCGCCTGCAGGTGTGGTGCGCCAAGACATGTTCCCGGGCGGCGAACGCCATTTCTTTCAACAGGTATTTGTCAGTCAGTGCCGCCCGGACGACATGAAATAGATCATCTCCTTCGACAGCATAGTAAAAACAGTGAACTCCATGAATAAGGGGAGCCAAGCGCTGGATGGTGGGAAAGTTGATTACCGGAACCGACCCCGCCAAACAAGCTTCGTAGTGCCGATAGCAATCCCAACCCGATCCTTCCGGTGACCAACAAAGCCAGGACGTCGACAACAATTCATCGAACAGTTGCTGTTCAATGCGCTGGGTCGAAAGGTACACTGCATACCCTTGCTGTTGGAGCCTCTCTAACCACTGCAGCCCCGCTTTGCGAACGGTAGAATGTTTGACGGCGCCTGCGAAAAAGAGATCATATCTTTTCTTAACCGCGTCCGGCTTGCGTGGTTCTCTTTCCTGTAGCTCGACGAGATGCGCTCCCGTAATACCGATCGAGATGGGACGGAATTTGTCTGCTAGTCGCAGAAACCGCGGATTAGTCGGCAGAGAATTATATTCAGCGTGCGGAGGTTGAACCCTTTGCAAAGTCGTCCAGACGTTTTGGCTAAGCTCCCTCTTGAAATAGAGATCGCAGCCTTCTAACAGCCAGAGATCTAGTCCGTCGATCGTCATTTCGTCGACTAGATCGATGACCACGAGTTGAGCCTGAGTCCGGCGCCTCAGGAGACAAAGCCGCAGAAAAAGTCTCATTAACCAACGGAGAGCGTTAGACATCCATGAATGGTCCGGCCGCCAAATAAATCTGCCGAAACATCTGAACACGATCAGTTCGTATTTGGGCCGGCGGATCTCGATCCAGAGCGAGGTAGCTTGCTTGAGTATGCGCCCCAGCCGGGACCGTCGCTCCAGTACCGGCACCGTCGAAAAACTCGTATCGATAAACCGTACAAATTGTTCTCTCCCACGCCCAACGAGCTTGATACCGCCGA
>JAFAIO010000081.1 GCA_019236675.1 Verrucomicrobiota bacterium | reverse complement strand
TAAATATCCGCAGATTACACAGATTAATTCAGATTTCGGCTGCAGATTGGGACAGCGCCTCAGGTCATAAATATACCGGCCTGACAGGCGTGTCATTTGTGTCAGTCGCGGTTCACTTTCGTGGCGCGTCAGAGGTCCGTGCCAGGTTGCCTCACCCAGCGTCGATGCCCTGATCTGCAGCCGAAATCTGAATTAATCTGTGTAATCTGCGGATATTTAAAATTCTGCGGTTAAACAAAAATGGGCCGCATCTCGAGCCGGGTTTGTTGCTCCTGCATGGCGGCATCGTCCGGTTTTGCGGTGAACCGATCGGCGGCATCAAGAACTTTAGGGAGAAGATGCATGTCGCCGGCGGTTGCGAAATGGATGCCGGGACGTGCTAATACCCAGTGAACGGCCTGATCGATATCGCTCTGTTCGTTGAAGGGTTCATACCAGGTTGAACGGGTTCGTTCCCGACCCCACCAAGGAGCGCGTGCGATCGATTTGATCGTCAGCATAGCGACGTTCCGTTCCTGACAGATGGCGGCAACCCGTTCGAACGCATCCGCGTAATACGGGTTCTGCATCATTATGTAACTGTATGGAAGTAGAACGGAGTCAAAATCGAACCGTTCTAGGCTGCGCAGATGGGTGGCGGCAATCTGGGAGCCATGTCCAGTGACGCCGATGAATCGGACTAAGCCTTGGTCACGAGCTTCGATGCAGGCTTCCAGCGCCCCTTTTGGACTCAGCGCGATGTCCCACTCGATCGGGTCAGCCAAACTGTGAAGCTGGATCAGGTCGAATCGTTCCACTTCTAGACGTTTCAGCGACTCATGGATCTGACGCTTAGCATCGTCGTAAGTGCGGAGCCCCGTCTTAGTGGCAAGAAAGAATCGTTCTGGATGTTTGCGAAGCCAAGGTGCAACCCGCAACTCGGCGTCGCCATAGGCGGCGGCAACGTCGATGTGATTGATCCCGTAACGAAGCAATACCTCTAAAACCTGGTCTGCCTCTTCCTGTGTCGCTTTCGCCAAACCGGCGCCGCCGAATACCGCTCTCGTGCTTTCGTGTCCTGTGCGTCCAAACAATGCTTTTTCGATCATAGGGGTCTCCGTTGGCTTAATCGAACCGCGGTCTGGTCCTGTTGCAAGAGGGAAAGGCGCGCGATCGACGGCAAGCGCATAATCGTACTCGTACTCGTCCTCGATAGGATTCATACCTTCACGTGATGTGTGATCGCCCAGCGCCTTGGAGGGGAGCCGTTTTCGATCGCACCCAAAGGACCTGGCGCCATTTCTCTCGGGGCGTCTACGGCCACGAATTGTTTTAAACAGGCGGCTCCCGCGAACGTCTCAACGCGTGGTTTGTCTCGGTGCGTGAAATAGACGATTCGAACCGGCCGGTGGACAATATATCGCGCTGGGCAATTCGCGGGAGCCGCCTGTTTACCCGATGGTTTGGCCTTCCTCGCTCTGGAAAGAATATGCGAGATCCTAGGGCACACGCAAAAGCGGCTCCCCTCCAAGGCGGTGGGCGATCACACATCAGTGAAGGTATCAACCTTCTCGAGGACGAGGACGACGACGAGAACGATCACGGAGCCGCTTCGATCTCGCGTCATTTTCTATCGGCTATCGGCTATTGGCTATTGGCTATTCGCGAAGCGCGTTCTGCTGACATAGGGCTGTCAGGCAGCATGTATAGCGTCCCGGCGGTTCATATCCGACAAACAAATGAAAAGTTATCATCTAACGTATGGCGGCGGTATTGACAGCCTGGTTTTGCGCGAACACGAGATAGCAAAGCCCGGACCGGGCGAGGTATTAGTGAGGGTCCGAGCGACTTCGCTCAATGCTCGTGAGTTGATGATCCTGCGCGGGGATTATCCCCTCCCAGTTAGGCCCGATGTCGTGGCGGTTTCAGATGGGGCAGGGGAAGTAGCCGGAATCGGCGAGGGTGTCACTCGAGTGAAGGTTGGGGATCGGGTGGCAGCTTCGCTTTTTCCGTTTTGGCTGGACGGCCCTTTTTCCAGAGACGTATCGGACCAGATCGGCGGCTCTCTGGATGGCATGCTCACGGAATTTGCTGTTTTGCGTGAACAAGGCTTGGTGCTGATCCCGGACCATCTTTCGTTCGAAGAGGCGGCAACGCTTCCCTGTGCCGGAGTAACAGCCTGGCATGCTCTGACCGGAGGCCGTCCGCCTGTGCCTGGCGATACCGTGCTCACGCTCGGATCAGGAGGTGTGTCACTCTTTGCCCTTCAATTCGCCAAACTCTACGGCGCCCGGGTGATTGCCACCACTTCAAGCGAAGAAAAAGTAAAGCGATTACATGCCTTAGGAGCAGACGAAGTTGTTAACTATCGGACCAATCCCGATTGGTATGAAGCGGTACGCAAACTCACCAACGGCCGCGGAGTCGACTACGTGATCGAAGTAGGCGGCGCCGGGACCCTGCAAAATTCGCTGAAATCGGTGGCGGTTCAGGGTCAGATCAGCTGGGTCGGGGTGCTGGCGCAAGGTGAACCGATGATCAGTCTTGGGTCTTTACGAAGCGCCTTTGCCAATCTGCGGTTTATAGCGGTGGGAAATCGAGCGCAGTTTGCCGCTATGAACCGGGCTATCGAAGTGAACCGGCTAAAGCCCGTGATTGACCGGGTGTTTACTTTTGAAGAAGCCGTGGACGCGTTCCGCTATTACCAGGCGGGCCAGTTTTTCGGCAAGATAGTGATCAAGCATGAGTGAGAGGCCGGAAAAGGTGAAAAGTGGAAGGTGAAAGGCGCGGGACCGAGTCTGCTCGCCGACCGTAGACGCGACGCCCAAGCTGAAGTATCCGAATCCAGGGTGATTTGACGAGCTCCGGTCTTTCCCACATCGACGTTTGAACACGCTGTGGGCCTAATGGGCGTTGCATCTCTCCGAACGCGGAAGCCGTAAACGCGTTCCGGCGTCGACACCTGTTGGAGCTGTACCCGCGGATTGCAACGCCCCTTCCTCCTTCGCAGGGCCTACGGCGGACAAGCCGGCTCGGCTTCGCGATCACCTTTCGCCCTTTCGTTTAGCCGGTTGCTCTAGCCTCCTTACTCCTAGATTCCAGCTCCTGACTCCTTTTCCCTAGAACGCTTCAGTTCAAACTATTCACGTTGACCGGAATTAAGGCGTAATCTAGCCTCTATCGCCATCGCTCGAAGCATTCTTCCTGGTCCGGGTGAGCGTAAACACGGCGCTAGCAATGGGACCAGCTGCGCCACCCCCATTAATTTCTTAAGAACCCATAGAAAATAATCGATGAAAAGAACCACCTGTGTTCCAGCGTTGCTGGCTGCGTTGACCGGCATCGCTTTGATTGGCTCGGCTCGTGCCGATACCAAGAACATGCGGATCGCGTTTTCCAATAACTACGCGGGCAATTCCTGGCGGCAGGCCATGTTGAAAAGCTACGATATCGTTACTAAGAAAGCCGTTGCCGACGGCATTGTAGCGGCAGCGGACGTCTTCACCACTGCCGACAAAGAAGTCCCTACTCAAGCCGCTCAAATCCAGAATCTGATTCTGCAAGGGTACAACGCGATCGTGATCAATGCTTCCTCGCCGGACGCATTGAATGGCGCGATCAAGCAAGCGACCGATGCCGGTATCGTGGTGGTTTCATTCGACGGTATCGTGACTGAAGCAGGCGCATGGCGGGTGGTGGTTGATTTCAAGGATTACGGGAAACAGGAGGTAGTCCAGCTGGCTAAATGGCTGAAGGGCGGAAACCTCCTGGAGATTCGTGGCCTGGCCGGTACGTCAATTGATGACGCCATTCATTCCGGTATCGCTGAAGGAGTCAAAGATCACCCCGAGTTCAAGATTGTGAACAGCGTGGAAGGAGATTGGGATCAAACGACGGCTCAAAAAGCCATTGCCACCGTCTTGCCGTCGCTGCCTGAAATTGCGGGTATAGTGGACCAAGGCGGTGATGGTTATGGCGCCGCCCAAGCTTTCTCGGCAGCTGGTCGCAAGCAGCCGATCATTATTATGGGTAACCGTCAGGACGAACTCGAGTGGTGGAAAGAACAGAAGGCAAAGAACGGTTATACAACTTGGTCCGCATCCATTGCTCCCGGCGTTTCCACCTTGGCTTTCTGGGTCGCCCAGCAAATTCTCGACGGCCACAAAGATATACCCCATGACCTGCTCGTGCCCTATTTAGCTTTCGATCAGGACAATTTTGAGGCTGCTCTCGCGACGATTCCGAAGGGCGGTGTCGCCAGCCACGAGTACACACTGGATGAGGCCAAGAAAGCCATCGAGGCCAATCTTAAGAAGTAAGTAGTAAGCAGTAAACAGTAAGCAGTATTGAGTGAGCAGATGCGGAGTAATGGAGTATCGGAGTGCTGGAGTATGGGAGCATGGCATTGGCGGATTGATGGATCGTTCGTTCGGCAGGAATCCAAGGTATCCTCTGTGTTCTCTGTGCCTCTGTGGTGAAATTTCAGTATTGGGGAATGGCTGAAACACCTCCAAACATTGTAACGCTAAACGGCG
>JAFAIO010000079.1 GCA_019236675.1 Verrucomicrobiota bacterium | reverse complement strand
TGAACACCGAACACCGAACACCGAACCCCAAACGCCGAACGCCAAACCCCAAACGCCGAACGCCAAACGCCAAACGCCAAACGTTAAGCGCGAGACGCCTCACCATGCACCCTGCAGAATGAGTTTTATCTTCCCTGCAGTTTGCACGATGGTAAGACCTTCTCGATCAGGAATTAAAGTTAGCTTCCCTCGAGAAACTCCACCCATCCAGTAACGGCACAAAATCCGCTTGTATCGCGGCACCTAAAGATCGAAACAACGGCCTTGTAAATTCACATCGACCGAATGATGCGCGTAGCTTACAATGTTCCGCACCTCGCGGTCGCCTAGATCCAGCCACCGGATAATAGACTCGTATCGACCGAATGAGTGTTCAGACGACAAATCTAAAGGCTAAGCCAGCTCCACCTTCCTCTCCAAAGCGGAGTCGATTTCTGCGAGTAGTAATCTGGATCGCGGTCTTGGGCGTATTCGCCCTTGGATTCTATCTGGTTTCCATGCCGAAGGAAGCGCCTAAAGGGCGCGTGACCGGCGCTACCGCGATTACTACCATAATCGCCAAGAAAGGAAACATTGGCGACTACCTGGACGCGATCGGGACGGTGACGCCTGTCTATACCGCGTCGATCTTTAGTCAAGTAACAGGGGTAGTGGTAAAAGTGAACTATCAAGAGGGGCAAATCACCAAGGTCGGTGATCCTCTTGTCGATATCGATGATCGCCAATATCAGGCACAGTTGATACAGGCCCAAGGCGCACTCCAACGAGATCAGAACGTTTTGGCTCAAGCTGAAATGGACCTTCAGCGCTATCGCGACGCTTGGGCACGCAACGGAGTCGCCAAGCAAACTCTGGACGATCAGGAAAAGCTGGTTCTGCAGGAACAAGGAACGGTCAAAAATGATGAGGGAGCGGTACAATATGACCAGCTCCAAGTCGAATACTGTCATATCAAAGCACCGATTGCCGGGCGAGTCGGCCTTCGACCGGTTGATCCTGGGAACCTGGTAACTGCCGGAACCAGCTCCAGTAGTAGTGCAACACCGCTCGTGGTCATCACTCAGATACAGCCAATCACCGTAGTATTCACGATCGCGGAGGACAACCTGGGTCAGGTCATGGAGCAGCTGCGCGGCGGATCCAAGCTCACCGTCGATGTCTATGATCGGGCGGTCCAAAAGAAACTGGCCGCCGGTGAGTTAATTGCCGTCGATAACCAGATCGACACCACGACCGGTACTGTGAAAGTCCGCGCCAGTTTCCCCAACGATGACTTTGCCTTGTTCCCCAATCAGTTTGTTAATGCGCGCCTGTTAGTAAAGACCCTGCAAGATGTGACCTTAGTTCCGTCTTCAGCGATCCAGCAAAATGGTCAGACCTCATTTGTGTATGTCATTGAAGACAACGTTGCGCACCTAAAGAATATAAAGCCGGGAGTTTCCGACGGTGGCCTGACGCAGGTTGACGGTATCAATCCCGGGGAGGTGCTGGCGGATAGCAGCTTCGATAAGTTACAGGATAACACCAAAATTACTGTCGCCACCGGCAAGCCTGCCGCAACGCAGACGCCAGGCGGCCAACAAAAGCAAGGCAGCCAACAAAAGCAGGGTAACGAAAAACCGGGTAGTGAGCAGTCAGCGAGCGGCAACAAGGGTACATGAGTCCGTCCAGCCCATTTATCCTGCGGCCGGTAGCAACGTCCCTGCTAATGGTCGCGATCTTCTTAACCGGCGCGGTTGCTTATCTGCAACTCCCGGTCTCCGCGTTACCGCAAGTTGATTATCCGACCATCCAGGTAGTCACGTTTTACCCTGGAGCGAGTCCAGATGTAGTTGCCACAACGGTCACCGCCCCACTCGAACGTCAATTCGGGCAAATGCCGGGACTGAACCAAATGACGTCCAGCAGTTCCGGCGGAACGTCAGTGGTCGTGCTGCAATTCACTCTGACCCTGAAACTCGATGTCGCGGAGGAAGAAGTGCAGGCTGCCATCAATGCCTCCCAAAGCTTACTGCCGGCTAACCTGCCCGCACCACCGGTCTACAGTAAGACAAATCCGGCCGATGCCCCGATCATCACCATGGCGGTGACTTCGAATGCGATGCCGCTCAACCAAGTGGAGGATCTGGTTGACACGCGTCTTGCGCCTAAGATCGCGCAGCTGACCGGGGTTGGTCTGGTAAGTATCAGTGGTGGTCAAAAACCGGCCGTTCGCATTCAGGTTAACCCAACGGCCCTGTCTTCTTACGGGATCAATTTGGAGGACGTGCGCACGGCCTTGGTGCAGACCAGCTTGAATGCGGCCAAAGGAAATTTCGACGGTCCTCGCCAGAACTTCCAGATCGACGCGAATGATCAGTTAGTCAGCAGTAACGATTATCGCAGCGTGGTTGTGGCGTACCGGAATGGCGCACCGGTTATGTTAACCGACGTGGCTCGAGTCGTCGATGGCGTCGAAAACAGTCAACAAGCGGCCTGGATGAATACTACCCCAGCCGTGATTCTAAACGTGCAGCGCCAACCCGGCGCTAACACGATCAGCGTAGTAAAAAGTATCAAACAGCTTTTGCCGCAACTCCAATCTAGTCTGCCCGCCAGTATCCGGATAACCACGCTGACGGATCTTACTACCGCGATCAACGCGTCCGTAGCGGACGTAGAATTTGAATTGATGCTGACCATCGGTCTCGTAGTGATGGTCATCTTTCTCTTTTTGCGAAGTCTTTCCGCAACCATCATCCCCAGCGTTGCCGTCCCATTGTCTCTAGTGGGCACTTTCGCGGCCATGTATTTCCTGGGGTACAGCTTGGATAACCTGTCGCTCATGGCGTTAACCATCGCTACCGGATTTGTGGTCGATGACGCCATCGTGATGATCGAAAACATCACGCGCTATATCGAGGAAGGTGAACCACCGATGAAGGCTGCACTCAAAGGCGCGGAGCAAATCGGTTTCACGATTCTGTCGTTAACCGTATCCCTGATTGCCGTGCTGATTCCGCTACTCTTTATGGGCGATGTGGTTGGACGTCTTTTCCGAGAGTTCGCCGTTACCTTGGCCGTGACCATCGTCATCTCCGCAGTGGTGTCATTGACTCTAACGCCGATGATGACAGCGCGCATTGTGAAACATAAACCGGAAGCCCAACAGGGACGATTCTACCGGATGTCCGAACGCGCTTTTGAAGGCATGATCGCTTTCTACGGACGAACCTTGCAAATCGTTCTCCGGCACCAAGGGCTGACGCTGATCGTCGCAGTAGTAACTCTGATTTTTACCTTTTATCTTTACATCGTCATCCCGAAGGGCTTTTTCCCCGCGCAAGATACGGGCGTTATCCAGGGAATTACTCAGGCACCACCGACGATTGGGGCCAAGGACATGGCCAAAAAACAACAAGAATTGGCTAAGGTCGTATTGCAGGATCCGGCCGTTGAAAGTCTCTCTTCTTTCATCGGGGCCGACGGCACTAACACCACGCTCAATAGCGGCCGCATGTCGATCAATCTTAAACCGCTGGAAGAACGCGTTAGTGCGGCCGATGTTATTCGCCGGCTAAGTCCAAAACTGGAGCAAGTGCAGGGAATCCACCTGTATTTGACTCCGGTGCAAAACATCACGGTTGATGATCGCGTCAGTCGCGCTCAATTCCAGTACACGTTAGAGGGCCCCGATGCAGACGAGCTAAACACGTGGACTAACCGTTTCATCGATCGTCTCAAAGCGCTACCCCAATTGGAGAGTGTCGCCACTGACCAACAGCCGGGTGGACTCGCCGTCCGGTTAAAGATTGATCGAGTTACCGCGTCGCGCCTCGGCATCGCGCCCAATACCATCGACAACACGTTGTACGACGCGTTTGGTCAGCGGCAGATCAACACGATGTATACCCAGGTTAACCAGTATCATGTGCTACTAGAGGTTGAGCCGCCTTTCCGGGTCGACCCGTCTAACCTGAATCAGATCTATATTCAGGCCAATGCCTCCTCAGGCACAAGTGGACCTGGCGCCTCCACTTCTTTCGCGGCTTCAGGCTCATCTTCGGCCGGTTCGAATGCTTTGACGGGTAGCGCTCTTTATACTCCGGCAGCCAATACGCTGTCGCCCCCAGGAAACGCTCTGTCCAATAAAACGGCTACCACCGGTGTTAACTCGGCGGGATTAACCAGCTCTAACCTGAGTAACCTGGTTCCGTTGAGCGCATTCTGCCACTTCGAGAACACTACCGAATTACTCGCCATCAATCACCAGGGGCAGTTCCCCGCAGTTACCGTCTCGTTTAACCTTGCACCCACTACCTCCCTGGGTGAGGCCATCTCATTAGTGGAGAAAACGGAGAAGGATCTGCACCTGCCGGCAAGCATTCAGGCAGGATTCCAAGGTACCGCCGCATCCTTTCAAGCCTCATTAACTAACGAGCCGATCCTCATCCTGGCTGCCTTGATCACCGTTTACATCGTGCTGGGTGTCCTCTACGAAAACTTCATTCATCCCATCACGATTCTGTCGACCCTACCGTCTGCGTGCGTGGGTGCGTTGTTGGCGTTGATTCTGTTTCATGAGGATCTGGGGGTGGTTGCCATCATTGGGCTGGTTCTACTGCTCGGCATCGTTAAAAAGAACGGCATCATGATCGTCGATTTCGCTCTGCAAGCGGCTCGGCAGCGAGGGAAAAATGCGACCGAAGCCGCTTACGAGGCCTGTCTGTTGCGGTTTCGTCCCATTATGATGACCACGATGGCCGCTCTCCTGGCGGGCGTACCGCTGGCATTCGGCTCGGGATTCGGTTCCGAGATACGCCGTCCACTCGGTATTTCCATGGTAGGTGGACTGATATTCAGCCAGGTACTAACCCTTTACACGACCCCGGTCATTTACATCTTTTTTGACAATCTCTCGCGCCGCTTTGGCGGTGGGGCGAGGCTCCTGCCGAGCCAAAAATCCAGACCTGAAGCGGGAACCGAGATCGCCGAACCGGAACAAGGATGAACTTCTCGGAAACGTTCATTCGTCGTCCGGTTGGGACGACACTGATCACCGTCGGCATCGCGTTTGCCGGAGCGATCGCCTACTCGGTGCTACCGGTATCGCCCCTGCCTCAGGTTGATTTTCCCACAATTTCCGTCGCCGCCAGCCTGCCGGGAGGCAGCGCCGAGATCATGGCTTCGTCGGTTGCGACTCCTTTGGAGCGACAATTGGGTCATATCGCAGGCGTGACGGAAATGACCTCGGCAAGTTCGCTCGGCACGACGTCAATTACGATCCAATTTGATCTCAGCCGCAATATCGATGGCGCCGCGCGAGACGTTGAGGCTGCTATCAACGCTGCCCGGACCTATCTCCCTGCTAATCTGCCATCGAATCCGACCTATCGAAAGGTCAACCCGGCTGACTCGCCGATCTTTATCCTTGGTCTTACATCGGACAAATACGGTCCGGCCAAGATGTATGACGAGGCGTCAACCGTCATCCAACAAAAGCTCTCCCAGGTTAAAGGCGTTGGCCAGGTTAATGTTGGGGGTGGCGCGTTACCGTCCGTGCGCGTGGATGTCAATCCGACGCAGTTAGCTAACTACGGTCTCAGCATGGCAAATGTCCAATCCGTGTTAAGCGTGCAGAACGCGGATTTCGCAAAAGGGCAACTCACCGACGGCAATATCACCAGGGACATCTTAGCCAACGATCAGATCTACCATGCCGACGATTACAAACCGCTGGTTATCGGTTATAGCAACGGCTCCGCTGTGCACTTGTCGGACGTCGCCCAAGTAACCGATTCGGTACAAAACATCCGCGCCGGCGGTTTTCTGAACGGTAAACGCGCCGTTACCCTGATCATCTTTCGGGAGCCGGGCGCAAACATCATTAACACCGTGAACCGGTTGTGGGACCAGATACCCTGGATCAAAGCATCCATCCCGGAAGGGATTGACGTAACCGTAGTGCTCGACCGGACCACTACGATTCGCGCTTCGGTAGAAGACGTCGAGCGCACGCTCGTGTTCTCCGTGGTTCTGGTCATCTTGGTCGTTTTCATTTTCCTGCGCAATCCTCGGGCTACACTGATCCCAGGCATTGCGGTTCCGGTTTCACTCATCGGCACTTGTGCGGTGATGTACCTGTTCGGCTACAGCATCGATAACCTCTCGCTAATGGCCCTGACCATTTCGACCGGGTTTGTGGTGGACGACGCTATCGTCGTGATGGAAAACATCACCCGTCACCTGGAAGAGGGGCTATCCCCAATGCAAGCAGCCCTCAAGGGCACTCAGCAAATCGGCTTCACCGTCTTCTCAATCAGTATCTCTCTGATCGCGGTGTTCATCCCGCTTCTGGCGATGGGCGGGATCGTGGGCCGTCTATTTCGGGAGTTCGCCGTTACGCTCTCGACGGCCATTATCGTTTCCATGGTCATCTCATTGACCACGACGCCCATGATGTGCGCCTACATTCTAAAGAGCGAGCGCGGAAGGAAACATGGTCGAATTTATATGGCCAACGAGCGCGCCTTTGCCTGGATACAATCCATTTACCGCCGCAGTTTGATGTGGGTGCTCGATAACCCTACCATTACGCTGGTCGTCTTGCTCCTGACTATTGCGCTCAATGTCGCGCTCATCATTAATATGCCGAAAGGCTTTTTCCCGCAGCAAGACACCGGAGCAATCGTGGGAGGAGTTCAAGGTCCGCAGGATTCGTCTTTCGCGGCAATGAACAACGCCATCCAACAAATCGGCAGAGTGATAAAGAGCGATCCGGCTGTAGCCAATGTGATCGCGTTTACCGGCGGTCAAGGGGCCACCAATACTGCTTTTGTCTACATCTCGTTGAAACCGTTGGCTGAACGCAAAGTTGATGCCCCTACCATCATCAACCGTTTGCGTCCTCAATTGAGTCGTTTACCGGTCGCATCGGTGTTCCTGCAGGCGTCGCAAGACATCCGTATCGGCGGTCGCGGCAGTAACGCATTGTATCAATACACGATTCAATCCGACAGCGCTCAAGAACTCGCTCATTGGGGACCGATTCTGTTGAACGCGATGCGGCGGTTACCGGGATTTCAGGATGTTAACTCGGATCAACAGAATGGTGGACGGGATGAATATCTAACGTACGATCGGGCAACCGCTGCCAAGTTAGGGCTGACCGTTCAGTCTCTCGATACCGCGCTCTACAATGCCTTTGGTCAAGCGGAGGTTTCCCTGATCCACACCCAACTTAACCAGTACTACGTCGTCCTGGAAGTGGCTCCCCCTTACTTTCAAGGCCCGGAGAACTTCAAAGATGTATACCTGACATCGACCTCAAACAACGGTCACATCCCTCTTTTTGCTTTATCCACGAACCGGGCGAATACCATTCCGCTCGCCATCAATCATACTGGTTTGTTCCCATCGGTTACGGTTTCGTTCAATTTGGTACCGAACATTTCGCTGAGTGATGCCACTGCGCAGATCTCCGATATGCAGAGACAGCTCGGAATGCCTTCCTCAATTCAAGGCTTTTACTCAGGTACCCTGCTAGGCTATCAACAGTCGCTGGGCACGATGCCGCTCTTGGTACTAACGGCGCTCCTTGCCGTGTACATCGTTCTCGGGATTCTGTACGAGAATTTAGTGCATCCCATTACAATTATATCGACTTTGCCGTCGGCCGGCGTCGGCGCGATGCTGGCATTAACCATCGGTAACAGCGATCTTAACGTGATCTCGATTATCGGTATCGTGCTGCTGATCGGGATTGTAAAAAAGAACGCGATTATGATGATCGATTTCGCGCTCCAAGCGGAACGCCAAGAAGGAAAAGGCACGGCTGACGCCATTTTCGAAGCCTGCATGCTGCGATTTCGTCCGATCTTAATGACGACTATGTGTGCCCTATTCGGGGCATTACCGTTGGCCTTGGGAACCGGTACCGGCTCGGAGCTGCGCCGGCCACTTGGTATTAGCATTGTTGGCGGCCTGATCGTCAGCCAACTCCTGACCCTCTATACCACCCCTGTTCTCTACCTCGCGTTTGACCGGCTCCGACTGCGCATGAAGGGCCAGAAACCCGATGTCTTTCACCATGGAGCCGAGACCGCCTAATCCAAAACCAGACCGGAGTATTGGAGTGGTGGAGTATCGGAGTAATGCGCTCAGATGGATCGCGCAACCGCAAGACGAAGCATAACTCCAACACTCCATTACTCCGCTACTCCATTATTCCCTTCCCCGGATGACTCAATTGCGACTAACATTCAGGATCTGTCTCTGCATCGTGTTGTGCACCCTGACGGGATGCATATTAGTGGGGCCAAAATACTATCGACCGGCCCCTACCCAGGAACCGCTGCCATCCACATACAAAGAGATTCCCGCTCATTACAAGAACTCTGAAGGCTGGGATATCGCTCAACCGCGAGACGCGATGCTCCGCGGGGAATGGTGGAGAGTGTTCAACGATCCGGATCTGAATGCGCTCGAAGAACAACTCAATATTAACAACCAGAATATTAAAGAGTTCTTCCAGAATTTCATGGAAGCGCGGGCTCTCATCGCAGAAGCAAATGCTCAACTTTATCCTACTCTCACAGCCAACGCGTCCTGGACCAAGGCACGGACTCCTCCGCTCAACCCGATCACGACCATCCTATCAACTTTGGAAATTTCATGGGCGCCTGACGTCTGGGGCAAAGTCAGAAACGCAATCCGGTCAGCACAGTACAGCGCACAGCTTAGCGCGGCCGATCTGGAGAACGAGAAACTGACCGAGCAGGCTACTTTAGCAACCGTGTACTTCCAGATTCGAGGACAAGACACGCTGCAACAACTCTTTAACGATACGATTGTTGCTTACGAGAAAGCTCTCGCTTACAACCAGGTCCAATACGAAACCGGAATCACGGATAAGATTTCCGTGGTAGAAGCTCAGAACACCCTGCAAAACGCCCAAGCGAGTGCCACCAATATCGGAGTCGCTCGAGCCCAATTCGAACACGCTATCGCCGTCTTGCTCGGTAGGGTTGCTTCTAACTTTTCAATTCCAGTTAGGACTTTACACCGGTCTCCGCCCCGGATCCCGGTCGGTATCCCCTCCCAGCTAATTGAACGCCGACCCGATATCGCCGCTGCGGAACGGGCGATGGCGTCCGCTAACGCACAAATCGGCGAGGCCTACGCTGCCTATTTCCCAACCTTCGATTTGAGTTCCGACGCCGGGTTCACGAGTCATCATTTCAGCAACCTGTTTGATACCAACAATCGCACCTGGTCAATCGGACCTTCCGCCTCCGAAACCATTTTCGATGCCGGCCTGCGCACCGCGACCGTTCATCAATTTATTGCGACTTATAACGCCGACCTGGCCACTTACCGGCAGACTGTGCTCACTGGATTTCAGCAGGTGGAAGATGCTCTCGCTCAGATTCGTCTTTACTCGAAACAAATACGCGAACAACGCGATGCCGAGAAATCTGCCGAAGAGTTTCTGTCGCTGGAGATGGGGAGATACCAGACCGGTATCGACCCCTACGTCGATGTAGTCACCGCACAGACCACTCTGCTGACAGACCAGCAAGCCGTTATTACCGTGCAAGTTTTACAGATGACCAGCGCGGTATCCCTGATCGAAGCGCTGGGCGGCGGTTGGGACGTCTCCGAGTTGCCGACCCCATCCCAGGTCTCCAAGTGGCCAACGCACGAGGAAAGTAAGATACAGCAGTAAGCCAATCTGTCGTCATCCATCATCCAGACCGGAGGGAAGAGCCGCATTGCGCTCTATTACCGCTGGCGTTGTTCCACACACGGCGCTTTTGCGTCCCAACGGCATGTTAGTTGCGGCTCCCTTGATCGCGTGGCCAGACTACCAAAGGTGCAACCTCAAACGGCGTGGTACGGCTCCGCCTCCGCAGACTACGGCGCGACAGGTTCTCGGGGCGTCGCGGCTCTGGTACCGTTCAGGGTCCGTTCGAGCGACGCGGGCCTCTCGAAAAATCACAATACCTAGAGTTCGCTCCGCCCTTGGATATGCCGGATGTCTGTCGCTTGATCACGCCAGAAAGAATCCTCGGCAATATTAGTGGCATGGTCGCCGACTCGCTCAAGGGCCCGACCGACAAAGATGAGATCCAAGTAACTGGGTAAGTTTTCCGGGTCCGCGCTAGCCCGGACCACAAGCCTTTCACCGATATTGGTCGTCAGAACGTCCAACTCCTTATCCCGGGGTTTGAGCGTTTGTGCAAGCGCGCAATCTCTCTCAGCAAAAGCCCGAATACTATCGCGAAAAATCGCTAGCGCCAGCCGATAGGCGGGCTCAAGCAAAGCAACTTCGCTAACCAAAGAGCGGTCGTTCAGGCGTTTCGCTCTTCGGGCAATGGTGACGGATCGGTCGCCAACTCGCTCTAGGTTCGTGCTGACTTTCATCGCAGAAATGACCTCCCTCATATCGGAGGCAACCGGATGAAACCGAATTAGTAGAGCAACTCCCTCTTCATCGACCTGTTTTTCCAGCGTGTCGATTTCCTCATCTTCCGCAATCACCAGATCGCAGAGCTCGCCGTTGCGGGTTAAAAAGCCTTCGAACGCAGTCTGAAGAATCCGATCAGTGAGGCTAGACATCATCAGGACGTCATTCCTCAAGCCATAAAGAGCCGCGTCATAGCTGCTGCTGATGTGCTTAGTTGGCTCGGGCATTTAACGGTGTGAGTCTACGCCTTATTTGCCATTCCTGCTAGCCGCCTGTTAGCGTTCCTCGAACCGTGAAGAGGCACTCGGCCCCGTGGTCTTTGACACGATTTGCCCGATTACCTGCTCGCGAAGCTTGTTCTGAAGCCTTGTCCCGCTTGCTTGATTTGCGTTTCGTCGTTTAATCACAACATGGCCAAGGCCACAGCGAAGTGGTGATTGAAGCAGTCTCCGCTGATGGAGCGCTGGGCGCCACGAACTATAAATAGCCAACACGCCTCAAGAAACCTGCTAACCTCGCCAGCGTACCTTTTTGAGGCTGAGTCTTACCACGCAGCCAATCCCATAAGACTGAACGCCTGACACCCAGTTTCGCTGCCGTTTGCCGATCACTCTCTTTTGAGTCTTTCGTGTACCGGCCCAACGCATCCATGACTTCGTCGGTGGTCATCGCGAGGCTACGTTTTAAGAAAAATTCGTACAGATGTCCATCTGCTTCCGTCACAACCCGTATTCGGTTCCACCGGCTTCCGGAGAGCGACGAGCGCATCGCAGGCATGACCGTCTAGTTTGGTGCGAGTGTTTCCGCGGGCTGCTACAAACAGATGGCGCCGGTATTCTTCATCTGGCGAGTGCAGCATGGGCCGCGAGAGAAACGCCTCGTCATCAAGCGGCTTTCTCAGAAACGCGAAACCGCCGCCGGCTAGGGCCAATGCACGAGTTGCCGGCTCCCCGTGGCCACTGATAAATATCGCTCTGGTTTCCGGAGACAAATGATGCCGCCGCTCCTGCACTTCAATTCCACTTTGCGCCGGCATCCAGACATCCAATACCGCCAGTCGAGCGAGATGGCTTCGAACGTAATCCAGAAATTCCCCGGAATCATCAAAGGTCGCCGCGTTCAAGTCATCCGAGGCAAGCAATTCCTTTAAAGAACGTAGCACCGACGAATCAGTCGTCGGTGACGCAGATCTCAGCACTAGGCGACTGACTTGAGAGTTCGACTGTCCCGCAGTTTAAAATGCAAGCGTACCTACGCTCTGGCCCCTAAGCGCCAAAGTATCATTTTTCACACTATTTCAGGCGAACATTTCCACAGTTACTAGAGGGCTTGGCCGCCGAATGCGAGAATTGGTGTCAACCAGTGCGAGAGGTTGCCGCGCCTTTAATGCTTAAAGAGCTGAATCGCACCGGTTCTAATAAAGATCAGAATACCCAGTCCAATTAGCACAAGAGGCACGATTCGATGCGCCTGAGTGCGAATCGGCAGGCCGAGGGCCCGATGATTTACAAGCCAATGGGCGCCGAGACACCACAAACCGGTCATAATCGCGAACACAATCCCAATTACCGGCATACCACCGAAGCAATGTGGCCCACAGGCTTCGGGACTCCACCGGAAGGCCATACGGCCAGATTCAGGCTCGAATATTCGTTCTCGCCGCAGGCGATCCAACCCAACAAAATAGCCTCGCGCAGCGGTCGCGGAGGACGCAGCGATTCCCGACCCAAACGCCATCAATCCAGTGCCCCTTGTCACGACTGGTTCAAGCTATCTGTGTGCGCGGTTCAGCTTTGATTCGTCAAGATCACAGCCAACGTAATTACGTCAGAAAATAGATATCTGGCTTATCTATCACTCCGGCCTTTTGCATCGTTTCACGCAGATCGGCCGATACTGCAAATTCCTTTGCCTTTTGGATGTCATCCGCCTCAAATAGCAAAACCAGGTTGTTTGAATCGTCCGCATCGTGAAGTAGATGTTTTTCTAATAGGCCGGCTTTCTGACGAGCCGGTAGTCAAGCGAAGCTTCTAGCCTATCAGCCAAAAGCTTTCGAGAGCAGCTCCTGCTGTACTGCCTCTACCGGCTGACTGCCATCAAGTTCGATAAAATTATACTTTGGGTGTTTCCTAAAATATTCTACTGCCGGTAGAACATCACTTTCAAACCAATTAAGCCCTCGCTCAACTTCTTCCGCATTGACATCATCCATGCGCCGCCTGGCTATCATTCTAGCTTTCGAAGTCTCACGCGAGATGTTCAAATAGATAACCTGTGGGCGCTGTCGACCATAAAAATCAATGGCTGTGTCAATAATCTGCGCTTCTTGAGGAGAACGAGGAGTCCCATCAAAAATTACGTGCTCTTCTCCGGTCATCCTCTCTACAAGGAGGTGCGACCACATCCACACAGCAATGAAATCTGGCTGGCGGTTTCCGGTTTTATAAATTTCAGCGGCCAATCTACTAGATAGACTGTGCTCCTTAATAAATTGCCGGAAACGTTCACCTGTCTCAATATAGAATATATATCGTTTGTTATCTTGCTTCTTGATATGCTCTTGAAGCAACTCTACTTGCGTGCCCTTACCGCACCCAGACCGACGGATAAATATGAAAGTCTGTGGCTCCATGGCCTGATTATGCATTGTTTCGCTTACACCTAGATAGTCTAATACGATTGGCACATCTCCTTAATGAGCCAGATAGCGATCGCCTTACGCTCGGAAGCAAATATCCGGATCGCACCCCATAGTAGCGCGGCTGTAGGTGCCCCTTTTAAAGGGCAGGACCAGCCTTTCTGATCTGAGCACTGGCGTCGCTCGCGTTCTCCGTAAAGTTCGCTGCAAACATTTTAGCTAACTCGCGAGCTTTCTGATCGTAAGCAGCTCCGTCTTTCCACGTCTTGCGCGGATCAAGTACCTCCGCAGGTACACCAGGCACTTCGACCGGAATACGAAGGCCAAAGGCCGGCTCAGGTCTGGTCGCCACATCGCGCAGTTCTCCAGAGAGCACCGCTGTCACCAAGCCTCGAGTAAGACCAAGTTTCATGCGTTGACCTTCACCGTAAGGACCACCGCTCCAGCCGGTATTAACCAGCCAAACCGCCACATCGTGTTTCTCTATCTTTTCACCGAGCAAATGAGCGTACGTGCTCGGCGGTAGCGCCATAAATGGAGCTCCGAAACAAGGGCTGAATGTTGCCTGGGGCTCAGTCACGCCGGTCTCGGTGCCTGCCACTTTCGCCGTGTATCCAGACAGAAAATGATACATTGCCTGATCCCGAGTTAGCCGGGAAAGCGGCGGTAACACTCCGAAAGCATCGCAGGTAAGCATGATAATATTCTTGGGATGTCCACCGGTACCTTTACGCGTGATGTTAGGCAGATGAGAGATAGGATACGCAGCCCGGGTATTCTCGGTCAGCGAACTATCATCCAAATTGATATGCCGGTTCCGGCTATCGATGGCGACATTCTCCAGGATCGTACCGAAACGTCTGGTAGTGTGATAAATTTCGGGTTCACCTTCTTGCGAGAGCCGGATGACTTTGGCATAACAACCGCCCTCGAAATTAAAGACGCCGTGCTCGCCCCAACCATGTTCATCGTCACCGATCAAGGTACGATGTGGGTCAGCCGATAACGTTGTTTTTCCAGTGCCTGATAACCCGAAGAAAATCGCTACATCGTTTTTATCGGTGCCATAGTTAGCGGAACAATGCATCGCCAGTACATCACGTTGCGGCAACAAATAGTTCATCACCGTGAAAATCGATTTCTTAATCTCGCCGGCATAGGCAGTACCGCCGATCAAGATGAGTTTTTCGCCGAAATGCAGGAGCACAAACGCTTCTGAATGGGTTCCATCTTCTGACGGCTCAGCGTGAAACCCAGGCGCATGCAATACTGTGAACTCCGGTTGATGTAAGGCTAGCTTGTCTGGATCCAATTCCTGGATGAACATCGTGCGAGCGAACAACGCATGGGATGCCTGCTCGGAAATAACCCGAATGGGTAGCCGAAACCGTTCGTCAGCGCCGGCGTAACAATTTTGGATAAACAGATCTTTCCCCTGAAGATAAGCGCAGAGCCGGTTCTTCAGCGCATGAAAAGCCGCGGACTCAAAAGGCCGGTTGATCTTTCCCCACCAGATCTTCTTTTCACTCGAAGGTTCGCGAACCAGGAACTTATCCTTTGGCAACCGCCCGGTATATTGACCGGTGCGAATCACCAGTGGCCCAAGGTGCGAAAGCATGCCTTCGTATCGGCGGATAGCGTGCTCATAAAGACCAGGGGTCGAATCATCCCAATGGACTGCACCAAGGTTAGACAACCCAAGTCTTCTCAAACTTTCTTCTTTGGTCACTGTGGTTTCCATACGGATGAAGCCTTTTATTTTTGTTTCCTTAAAGGCTTTGACTGTCGCGCCAGTGGCGCTACACGGGAACTGTCCATTTCACACCCTATTTTGGCCGAGCATTAATACCAAGCCGTTACAAGAGTTCGCCGGAGAGAACCTGACCCGGCATGCGGTTACTCTCTCGGCTATGCCGGCAGCGATTCGGCGAGCGATTCTTCAGCGCGAAGAACCTCTTCGTAAGAGAAATTGAGCCCGTCTGTACGGCAGACTATCCCAAGCGGACGCCTGCCACAGCCTGAACAACGATTTCTACATGGGCGAGAGCGAGAGCGATGGTTTTACGAGATACGCTCTCACTCCGTAAGGTTTGTTATTATCCACTCTCAAAATGAACCGTAGCTGGTTGGCGCTGTTTCTTCCGCCGCGGCGGATTACTCCTTAACATTTTTCTTGCGTGCCGCGTCAAGGGTGGCTCATTTCACACCAGTAACCCTCGTTACCCCCCACTCAGAGGAAGAAAATATTCAAGGATGAAACTCATGCGACGACATCGTCTTTTCTTGGCTTCCAGCGTCATGACCGTGGCCGCACTCTGCTGCCAAGTTGCAAGTGGACAGGTTTTCCTGCCAATCAAGCCGCCGGCGCCGCCACTGATCACGCGCGCGCCCTACCTGAACACCTGGCTGCATGCCAGCAACGGGATCGCACCTGG
>JAFAIO010000075.1 GCA_019236675.1 Verrucomicrobiota bacterium | reverse complement strand
CGCCAATTGCATGCTGACAAGTCTTTCGTGAAGCCCCGTTTGAGCACAAGATTATTGTATTTTATGAGCCCAGGAATCTTGCGGGTAGTTGACTGTCCGCCCATTACTTCATCGCCTTCGCGATATTCAGTGACATTTGTGTCCGTGGTAAGTCCACTCACTTCACTGAATCCGAAAGTTCCTACACCATCGATTTCAACCAGGAAGTTAAATTGACCGTAGGGATCTGTTCGTGTGTCGTCTGCCATATTTGTTCACCTCGATGATCAGATTATTAACCTTCACTGACGGAGGAGCCACGTCCGCCGTACTGCACGATCCGGGAAATCACGAATTCCGTTGGCGTAACCGGCGCGATACCGCTCAACATAGTGAACCCGCTATTGCCGAGCTCAGCTTCCGTCATCGTCGTGATATCACAGCGGACCAAGAATGACTGCTCTTTAGTTGCACCTTATAACACGCGTTTGGCAGCAGGCTTGCGCTCCGAGGAAAAAGCACTTGCCAAGGTCCGGCTGCGGGACTAAGTAGCTGGCTCTCGCGAAGGCCCGGCGGGCGGCAATTTCCCGCTCGCTTAAAAGGGAGCGGGAACACTTTGTTCGGGTAGGTACCGAAGCGGCCAAACGGGGCAGACTGTAAATCTGCTGGCTTATGCCTTCGCTGGTTCGAATCCAGCCCTGCCCATACTTCGCACCTCGCAAGCTCGGCAGCTTCGTATGGCAAGCCATACTTCTCCGCAGCCCAGTGCGTGTCGTACCGAAAAATTGGCGAAGTATGCGCTTCGGAGCTCGGCTCAGCCGAGCGTAGGAGGGCTGTTGCGTGTGGAAGCGAAATGAACGCCACCTCGCAAGCTCGGCGGCTTCGTATGGCAAGCCATACTTCTCGGGAGCCCAGTGCGTGTCGTACCGAAAAATTGGCGAAGGATGCGCTTCGGAGCTCGGCTCAGCCGAGCGATTTGACAATCAATGAAAGCAACAGATATATTTTGTGTTTTTAACTTCGAAAAACCGTAAATGCATTTTGTTTACATCATCGTGTCAGTTCCTTATCCGGATCGCTATTACGTTGGGTTGACCGAAAATGTGGGTCAGCGGCTCGGTCACCACAACGATGGTATCGTGCGGTCGACGGCTGGCTTCAAGGCCATGGCGACTACGGACGGCCATATGTTTTAGCAACAGAACTCGGGCTGCGGACTTCGAGCGATATTTGAAAACCGGCTCGGGTATCGCGTTCCTTCGAAGGAGATTTCTTTGACCGGACCCCCGATTTTTACAGTTGCCCCGCGCTCCTACGGAGCGGTGCCTCCAGTTCTGAGCTCGGGATGCGGGGGGGCAACCCTTCGTTTCAATCTCAAACGCTCAAAAGCCGTTGGTGGCGCGATCGTGTCCAGCGCAGAAATGATCTTTTGAGCCGCTTGATTAGGGGAGAGTTGATGAGTGTCAGCCTCGACGTCGTATTCCGAATTCACGTGGACCCTCGCAGATTGAAAACTAGCCAAACCGATCTTTCGATCGCCTCGTTTCGCCTCTCGTTGTTCAAGAACCTCAATCGGAGAGAAGACCCCAACGTAAAAGACCCTGTACGCTGAAACCAGATCGAGGCATCTGGGCAAAGAATCCGCGTAATGGAACGGGTAGTCCACGATAAGACGGTTCCCGCCTTTGGCGAGGGCAGGGATGGAGTATTCGAAACCCAGATGTACCCGCTCGACATATTTGGAGTCGGCTGTGGTCGTTGGTTTAAACCGCACGGGCAGCATTTGATAAAATGTGTCGAAACAGACGTGCAGGAAGTGGTCGTCCAAGAGGGCCTGGAGCTCTTTCGCTAACGTGGTCTTCCCGCTGCTGGAGGGGCCGTTGAGCCAGATGATATCGAAATGCATGGGTGCTCAGTTGTAGCTGAGATTCGAGGATATGGCAGCTCGAACGAGAAAACCGATCTTTGAGAGTGTTGGTTTGGATGTCAATTGAAGGTGTGGGTACGCCAAAATCTGAGGGGTAGACGAAAATTGGGAGCCGTAGTCTGAGGGGTTCGCGAGAGAAAAAGGAAAGGTTCTTGACGGTGGATAAGGGGCATGATCTGCTGTGGTTGCGATTTTATAACGCTTAGTGTATAGATATTCATAAACTCCGTTTTTGATCAACCCCCGACCTTCTCGTCCTCCCAACAAATGCCATCTCTTGCTCTTCCGAACGGAGTTCTCCTACGATGTCGTCCGTGATCAACGATCCTCGAGTCTCAGCGAGCTCCGCTAGACGAAAGAAAAACCGGACGCGTATCGCGATCGCCGCAGCTGCGGTGTTCCTGGTCATCTTATTTGCCATTAAACCCCCCTTTGTGGTGCGGCCGCTCCCGGTCCGAGAGAGTCCAGGCGCCAGTTCACAGCCTGTGGAAGGCAAAGCCGCACAGTTTGTTGATGGGTTTTGGGAGAAGGTGGCGCCTCTCTTTGAAGAAAAGGCGCAAGATATCGCTAAGGTGCTTCCGGAGATCCGAGCGGATCCGGAAAGCTCAGGCGCAAAGTACGGCCGGCGGGAGGCCACCAATCCTTACAACTACATGGTGAAGGGCACCGGAAAAGTGATCGAAGTCAATACGAAATCTGCTGCCGGGACCGCGGAGATCGAGATTCCGGGACTAAGTGAAAAAGTCGCGCTCCAAATTGGTCCAGTGGTTCGAGGTACCGCGTTGCGCGATGCGACTGGGCTGGTCTCTTTCAACCAGTTTTCTAACCAGCTCGACTACGCGGATGTCTCGAAGGAGCTGAACAGCCGAGCCCTGAAGACTGCTCTTGCCGCCGCGCCGGCTGCGTCGCTGCCGGGTAAATCGGTGACTTTTTACGGGGCGTTCACGTTCGATCCCCACTCAAAATCGCCGGTGTTAATTACACCGGTGAAAATCGGCTTTTAGACGGTGACAAACGTAGCGGAACCCGAAATTGAAACGTCGCCTAACGGTGGTGAACCGGTTTTGGTTGCGGAGAAAATCACTAAACGTTTTCCGGGTACTGTAGCGCTCGATGGTGTGGATTTCACGGTGTACGCCGGTGCGGTCAACGTGCTGATCGGCGAGAATGGAGCGGGGAAGTCGACGCTAATGAAGATTCTGGCCGGCGTTGACCGCCCGACATCCGGTCGGTTGTTGGTCCGTGGTCACCCGGTCGAATTCAAGTCAACCCGGGAAGCGGCTCAGGCCGGAATTGGTATCATTTTCCAAGAGCTCAATCTTTACCCAAACCTGAGCATTTCGGAAAATATCTTCGTGGCTCGGGAACTGACCCGAAATGGCGTTGTCCAGCATCGGCGCCAGGAACAAGTCACAGAGGAGCTTTTGCAACGTCTTGAGCAGCCGCTGAAGCCAGGAATGCTGGTGCGCGACTTACGCATGGGGCAGCAGCAAATTGTCGAAATTGCCAAGGCCTTGTCCCAGAACGTCCGCATTCTGATTATGGATGAGCCAACTTCTGCTCTGACCAGTGCCGAGACAGAAGCCCTGTTTCAAATCATAAGCGATCTAAAAGCCGATGGCGTCGCCATTATTTATATCTCTCATAAGTTAGAAGAACTATTGCGCATCGGAGACTACGTCACCGTCCTGCGAGATGGAAAACTCGCGGCGGCAGCGCCCGCCCGGTCCGTCACCGTGCCCTGGATGATTGAGAAAATGGTGGGACGCAACGTCAACGCGCCAAGACATCGGATTTGGAAACCAAAGGATGAAGATGCGCCAGTCTTAGAAGTTAAGAATCTTACTCTTCCTAGAGTTGGCGGCGGATTCACCTTAGAGAATGTCTCTTTGACGCTTCGACGCGGCGAAATTCTGGCCATCTTCGGATTGATGGGAGCCGGCCGAACCGAGTTGTTCGAATGCTTGATGGGGTTACATCCCGAAGCGAGTGGTGAAGTGTTATTGAACGGCCGGAAGCTACAGAGCGAAACTGTCCGTGATCGCATCGAACTTGGGGTAATGTTGGTGCCGGAAGATCGGCAACGTCTGGGATTAGTTCAGAAGTTATCAGTTGCCCACAACATCACTCTGGCCACTCTCAGCCGGTTGGTGAAGTGGTTCTGGCTATCGGATAAACGCGAAGTGACAAAGATTGAAGAAATGATCCGCAGTCTGGCGATCAAGACCCACAGTCCGAAACAACCGATTACTGCCTTGAGCGGAGGTAACCAACAAAAGGTAGTAATCGCCAAGAGTCTGCTCACGGAGCCCCGCGTTCTGCTGCTGGACGAACCGACTCGGGGAATCGATGTCGGTGCGAAAGCCGAGATATTTGAAATCATGAACGACCTGGCCGCTAAAGGGTTGGCAGTTCTGTTCGTGTCATCCGAGTTGCCCGAGATGTTTACAATTCCGGATCGAGTGATCGTTCTCTCGAAAGGGAAAATCACCGGTGAATTCTTGCACGATGAGTTAACCGAGGAAGCGTTGGTCTTGGCTGCGGGTGCGCGCCAACAGACCGAGCATCCTGTGCCTGCCGGTCAATCAACTTAAGTTAGAAATCTTGATGAGTGCCATTACTTCTCCTGCTCCTCCTGCTCCTCCAATTCGGCCCAAGGGGTTCGGACTTTCCTTAGGTGTCCTTCTATTTAAGTTACGAGCATTAATCGCACTCTTTGTTTTGATCGGCGTTTTTTCCGTATTAACTCCGTCGTTTTTTACGGAGCAGAACCTCATCATCCTGGTCGGTCAAACGGCGATTAACGCAATCATGGCTGTCGGGATGACGTTTGTGATTTTGACTGGTGGTATCGATCTATCGGTGGGCTCTATCGTGGGTTTCTCGGCCATGATGTCAGGCCTGTTAATCAATAGGGGAGTCGAGATTCCGCCGCTTGGCGTCGTGCTCTATTTTAACATTCCGATGGTGATTGTGCTCTGTCTCTGTCTGGGCGTGCTGGTGGGCGCATTCAACGGAATACTGATCACCCGGTTTAACGTTGCGCCATTCATCGCGACGCTAGGAACCCTCTACGTGGCGCGTGGCGCCGCCCAGCTTAGTAACGACGGGGCCACTTTTCCCAATCTGGTTGGGAAACCTGAACTGGGTAACACCGGATTCCCCATTCTTGGAGCAGGAAGCGTACTGGGCATTCCAATCGTGATTTGGATCATGGTGGTCTTTGCAGGTGTGGCTGCGTTTATCGCTGGAAAGACCCCTTTTGGACGCCAGGTCTATGCGGTGGGGGGCAATGAGCGGGCCGCCGAACTCTCCGGTATTTATGTGAATCGGATCAAAATGAGCGTGTACATGATTTGCGGTCTGTGTGCGGCTATGACCGGCTTAATCACAGCATCTCAGCTGGTGGCTGCGCATCCGGCAGTTGGAGAGAGCTACGAACTGAATGCGATTGCCACTGTGGTCCTGGGCGGTACTTCCTTGGCTGGCGGACG
>JAFAIO010000378.1 GCA_019236675.1 Verrucomicrobiota bacterium | reverse complement strand
GGATTTGCCGCCAAGCCAGGCGGCCGGGATGGACGATCACTCGTGGCGGTTTGATATACCAGAAAGACCAGCGCGACTACCGCGAGTACCAGGACCAATACAACCGTACCTAAGCAGCCGAGGCAACCGCAGCAACCGAATCCGCTGCGTTGGGGCGGTTGAGACATTGGGTATCAATATCAATAGAGCATCCGGCCACAATGCTCGCAGTAAACTACCTCGCGCGCCAGTTTTGCCCGATGAACATTGGTGGTGGTGTTCTTCATATGGCACCCCATACAAACTTCGTGCTCGATTGGCACGACCGCACTTCCACCTTTCGATTGAAAAATGCGTTCATACCGGGCCAGCAGCTCCTGGTCGGCAACCGCGGTGCCGGCTTTCTGACGGGCTGCCTTGGTTTCTTCAAGCGTTTTGGTGAGAAGCTCACCCTTTTGTTTAAGCGCCGCCAATTGCTGTTGGAGCTGCGCTTGCTCGATTTTGAACTCCGACTCCGAGCGCTGGATTTCACGGCCGATAGTCTCAGCCTGCTCCATGAGATCAATTTCGTGATCTTCGATTTGATTGATTTCTTTCTCTAACCTGGCGATCTCGTTGCCGAGTGCCTGAAATTCGTCGTTTTTCCGGGTCTGAAACTGTTGAGTCTTGTACTTCGCGATCTGGTCGCGCCGGGTACTCGCGTCCAACTCAAGCTTTTTCCGTTCGACCTCGATCTCTTTTGCTCGCAGCCGGATGCGTTCTAAACCTGCGGTGCGATCCTGAATCGCTTTTTCCAGCCGGTTTCGTTCGAATGGAAGCGTTTGAAGCTCGTTCTGCAGTGCTTTGAGGTTTGTGTCGTGATCCTGCACGACTAAAAGCTGTTCGATTTCAGCCAGCATCCTGGGCATATAATAGGTATTGGCGGCTGCAGTTCAAACTGGAGTTCGCGTTTCGGCGTTTGGCGGTGAACCGAGAACCCGTTCGGGGCTGGCAACGAATGGGACCTATGCGACCTATGAGACTTATGCGAACGGGGTAGCCAACGCCCACCCACCGAACGCTAATACACCTCTACCGGGGACCGTTTACCGTCTTCGGGGCTGCGCTCGGAGGCTTTTTCTTCTCCGAGGGTCGCGACTCTCAGATTCCAAACCTGTTGGTCTAGCTCACGAAAGCGTACTCCGGAGAAGGGAGCGGGACGCACGAGCCCGCACTTGAAGCCGGCCACCGCCTCCAGGGCACGATCGATCATCGAGCGGTCGAGTTGGCCAAGAATTGTCATGGCTTCTTCCGCCATCGTAACTCGATGGCAGATCATCGCCATGTCGTTTCCGGCCGCCATCGCGCGCGAAATTGTTTCTGCGAAGCCGGATTCATTGACGATGGCGCCCATATCAAGGTCGTCCGTCATCGTTAACCCCTCGAATTGCAGATCCTCCTTGAGAAGCCTGGAGATTACGTTCGCGGAAAGGGAAGCCGGCACTTTTTCTGAATCGAATGCGCTATACCAAGCGTGCCCGATCATCATGCTGCTAACCTGCTTGCGGAACGCGCGGAAGATCGCTAACTCGCAATCCTCGAGCTCAGCCAGGGATCGGTCAATCCTCGGCAAATCGTGATGGGGATCAAGCCCAGCAGCGGCGTAACCGGGAAAATGTTTGCCACAAGTGAGAACACCCGTGGATAGCAGTGCCTGGTTGAAGATACCGGCGAACCGGACAACCTGCTGCACACTTGTTCCCCAACAACGGCCGCGCAGGGAGTTGTCAGCCTCATCGTCAAACGAGATATCGAGCACCGGACAAAGATCGAGATTGAAAGCGAATAGCCGCAACAGCTCTCCGGTGAGTTCACCGTGAGTCCGGATCAGAGACTCGTCGCCTTTCTCACGTAACTGCTGTGCATTCGGAGGCTCGTTCCCGATCATTTTGAGACGTGAAACCCGGCCGCCTTCCTGATCGATTGCGACAATTGGCTCGTCTCGGCTCAAGTCTCGCAAATCGTCGACCAACTGTCGCAGCTGCTTGGCGGATTTTACATTTCGCCCGAACAAAACAAAGCCGCCCGGCTGGATCCGCCGAAACAACTTTGCGGTTTCAACGTCCAGCTCCGGCGCGGGAACTCCTACTAGCAGCAGTTGACCCAACTGGTTTCGTTCCATAGGCTTGGGGTGCATGATACGGGAGGACGGAACATTGACCATCACAAAGTTAACGCCGCGAACGCCGGGAACGACACAGTGTCTGCGGACCGTTAACAGCGTTCTCCTTGATCGCACCCTTCTCGGAGTTCACGCCAGTGGTGACGCTCACACCGTTCTCGGCGCTCCCGGCGTTGACGGCGTTGTCCTATGAGGATTGGCATTTACGGAGGCACGTTTGACCCCGTTCACCACGGCCATTTGATCTTAGCCCGGCAGGCGCTGGAAGAGTTCAAACTGGAACGGCTCGTTTTTGTCCCGGCCGCAGAATCGCCATTCAAGGTTCACAATCATACGGCCCCGGCTCGCGACCGCCTGGCCATGCTCCGCCTGGCCATAGCGGGCGAGGACCGTTTCTCGGTGGATCCACTTGAGATCGAGCGCGGCGGAATCTCTTACTCTATCGACACCGCGAAGATGTTCCGCACCCGAAATCCCGGAGCAGAACTTTTCTTCTTAGTCGGAGAAGACAATGCCTACCGTTTGACCGAATGGCATCGTTTTGAAGAGCTCGAGAAGCTGGTCAGTTTTGTCGTTCTCAGTCGGTCCGAGGACTTTCAGTCTCCGGAGTATCCCGTTGTCCAGCGAAGGGTGGAAATCTCCTCGACTGAGATCAGAAACCGAGTTGCGAACCAGGAATCGATCACTTATTTGGTTCCGGAGTCGGTTAAACATTATATTGAGCAGCACCAACTTTACCAAGGAGAGCGCGTATCGGCCCTGAGGAGTTAGCGCGCCAGTGCGCGGAACTGGCGGGAGATAAGAAGGCGGAGGATATCGTTATTCTCGACCTCCGGGGGATTTCCAGTTTCACCGACTATTTCGTGGTTTGCTCGGCGACCTCCGAGCCGCATTTAAAAGCGGTGAGTTCGGGTATTCGGGAAGGCCTCCACAAGGAGTACGGCTTGTCTCCATTGGCCTCAGAGGGATCACCAAACAGCCAGTGGATCGTGATCGATTACTCAGACGTTTTGGTGCATATTTTTCACAGTGACAAACGTGAATTTTATGCGCTGGAAAATTTGTGGAGTGACGCGCCTCGGGTCGCACTATAACGGTGTGAGCTGTGAGAAGCCTGCCTTGAGCAAGCATCAAGCGCGTCGAAAGGTTAAAGGCAGGCGTTAGCGCGAACTGTGAACCACGAAGCGTAATGTTCCGCCAGCAAAAGGCTATTGCTAAGTTGTTGTTGGATGATGATCCGGCGACGGTGGAATTGACCAAACAGCAGCTCCTCGCGGGAGGGTCCAAGAATATCGCCGACCTGCTCGACCTCATGACTAGCTCGAGCGGAAGACTGGCTAAAATTGTCCGAGAACTGGTGACAGAGATCGAGGCCACCGATGCGCGCCAACAATTCACGAAAACCTGTGGTTCGATTTCATCCCTGAACGAACTCGAAGAGATCTGCTGGTTGCTGGCCAAAGTTTTTCTACCGGGAATCAATTTGGCTCGTTACCGCGGCCTGTTGGACGAGTGGGCAGACGAAATGCAGCGGCGCAGCGAGGGCTTCAGTTCTGAAGCCGAGCAGCTCGGTTTCCTAACTGATTTCTTCGGCAATTACTTAGGTTTTCGCGGCAATTCTGACGATTATTACAGCATTCGAAACTCGTTGCTGCCTTGCGTTATCGATTCGCGACGAGGGATACCGACATCGTTAGCACTGATTTATCTCTTTGTTGGCCGGCGAGCCGGGATCCATATTACAGGGGTGGACCTCCCCGGGCATTTTTTGGTCCGTTACCAAGGACAATTGTTCGACCCGTTTGAAGGAGGCCGCATCCTGCGGTACCAAGACTGTCTGAAAGCGCTTCGTGATAAAAAAGATGAATCGATTGCCGCGATCTCGGCCGTGGTCTCGCCGAAGGTGATCCTCGCACATATCCTTTCCAACCTGCTTTACATCCTAGAACACGAAGAACAGCAGGAATATCGCGGGATGGTGTCTAACTGGCTGTCGTTAGTTAAAGACTCATGAGCCTAAAAACCTCACACGCGCTATCGCCAAAGCCGGCATCGTTCTCAAATCTCTAAGGATTTCAGAGCGATGCAGGATGCCGAACTGATCAACACCGGTACCGAGCTGCTTTTCGGCTCGGTCGTGAACACTCACCTGGCATTTCTCGGCCAGCAACTGTTCTCGCTGGGGTTACGAATCTCGCGTCAGACAACGGTTCCCGATGGGTATCCGATCCGAGACGCGATTCTCGAAGCAGCGCCCCGGTGCCGATTGATCCTGATCACCGGAGGTCTCGGACCCACCACCGACGATGTTACCCGAGAAATTGTGGCCGAGCTCACCGGACGTCCCCTCGAATACGACGAGACGATCTTCTCCAAAATTAGAGAACGATTTGAGAAACGAGGGTTAAGGCTGACAGATCCTATCTCCAGACAGGCTTATGTCCCGAAAGGCGCTCAGGTTTTGCCAAACGATCACGGTACGGCGCCGGGTCTCTACGTTCCCGCCACTGAAAAACTGCCGCACCTGATCCTTTTGCCAGGTCCACCTCGGGAGTTGCGCCCAATGTATGAGCGCTATGCAACGCCAATTGTTCGGACGTTAGTCGGAACCAACGACCTGACAGCGGCGGTATTTCGGACTGTAGGCTTGGGTGAATCCTATGCTCAGGAACTGATCGGTGCAGATCTCGCTGCAATTGAAGGCCTGGAGCTAGGCTACTGCGCGCGGGTTGGAGAACTAGATCTCCGGCTGATTGGGTCTTTGGAAAGTGTGCTTCGAGGGACGAAGATCATTCGGGCGCGTCTTTCCGACCATATTGTGAGCGAAGACGGAAGCGAGCTTGAAGCGATAGTCGTGCGCCTACTCACACAGCGCAAAGCGACTGTCGCCGTGGCCGAATCCTGTACGGGCGGCTTACTGGCAAATCGGTTCACAAATGTCCCGGGAGCGTCCGCGGTGTTTCTGGAGGGGAATGTGACCTACTCAAACGAAGCAAAGACTCGCACCCTGGGCGTCCCGACAGACCTATTAGACCGAGTCGGCGCGGTCAGCAAAGAGGTGGCATTGGCCATGGCAGAAGGCGCTCGAGCTCGCGCCGGCGCGACCTACGCCTTATCAACGACCGGTATTGCCGGACCGGACGGCGGGACACCGGAAAAACCAGTCGGGACCGTGTTCGTAGGATTTGCATCGGCCGATGCGCCGTCTCAGGTGGAAACCTTATTTTTTCCGACCGATCGGGCAACGTTTAAGCAGATAGTGACGGAGTCGGCGCTGGATTTGCTTCGGAAAGCGATCCAGTAAGCAGTAAGCAGTAAGCAGTAAGCAGTAGGCAGTATAGGAGTCGGGAGCCAGGAGGGTGCGGCCGCCGAATTTGGTGGGCGAGGCTCCCGAACGGCCGAAGGTCGTCAGCAGCGCTGCGACTTTTATCTCACCGCTGGCTGGGCTACACCAAAAGACCGCCGAGCCGTTGGTTGAAGATGTGCCACTTCCGATACCGAAAGATGCTGCCACCACGGGAAGCGGCTCGGTAGAACCTAGGCGCAAACACGGTGCGGTTGAACAGAAAGTCATTCCCCGGTGATGGTATTAGGCCGTTCGGGAGCCTCGCCCCACCAAGTAAGCCGGCCCCTAGCAACCTAAGGACAATACTTGCTGGACTAGGTCTAGCCTACGCCATCAAATTGAGCACGCTTTCTTGCGAAAACTGCTCATAGGGTAGCTCGCCGGTTACGAACCCTTCGCGCATCGCGATGATCCTGCGGCTGAGACTCAGAAGTTCAGGCAACTCGGACGAGATCATGAGAATGGCGACGCCCTGGCAAGCAACTTCATCTAGAAGTTGATAGATTTCCGCCTTTGCCCCGACGTCAACACCGCGGGTTGGTTCATCAACAATCAACAAATCGCAGGTACGGGCGAGCCATTTTGCTATTGCTACTTTTTGCTGGTTACCGCCACTTAGCCCCGCAGTTACCGACTCAAGGGATGGCGCTTTGACTCGCAGGCGTTTGGTTAGCTTTTCCACTTCGGCAAGTTCGCGACGTTCATCCACGAATCCGAACCGGCTAAACGTCCCGAGGTGTGGTAACGACACGTTGTCGGAGATATTCATCATCAGTACCAGGCCCTCTTTTTTTCGATCCTCGGGCAGGTACCCGACTCGCTCTCTCATTGAGCGATTCACATTACCTAGGATCAGCCGTTTTCCTTTAATATAAACATTCCCGGTCTCTCGTTTATCTAAACCAAAAACCGCTTTTGCTACCGCCGTTCGACCCGCGCCGACCAAGCCCGCCATACCTACGATCTCGTTGCGGCAAACCGAGAATGACACATTCTCAAACTGTCCCATGGATGAGAGGTTCTCTACGCGTAAGACTTCTTCACCCGGTTTTAGATCGAGGTGCTTTGGGCGCTGAATCAAAACGTCTCGACCCACCATTTGCCGGATCAGTCGCTCACGATTCGTTTCCGCTATTGCTTCGGTGGCTACATGCCGTCCGTCGCGAAGCACCGTGACCGTGTCGGCGATCTGGAAGATCTCTTCCATACGATGGGAGACGTAAATCATTGTGGTGCCCCGAGCCTTTAGTCGACCGATAAGATCAAACAAATGCTTGGTCTCATTGACCGAAAGCGAACTCGTCGGCTCGTCAAAAATGATGATATTCGCGTTAATCCCGACTGCTGCCGCGATCTGCACCATCTGTTCCTGACCCGTTGTCAACTCGGCTATCAGGGTATTCACATCGATGTCTACCCCGATCTCACTCATGAGGGATTGAGCGCGTTCGCGCAACTGGCGGCGTTCAACGAAACCGCGATTCGCCGGCATAGTTCCAAGCTGAAGATTCTCCGCAATACTTAAGTTTGGGCAGAATACTAATTCTTGATGGACGATGGCGACGCCAAGTTTTTGCGCGGTTAGCGGATCTGTAGGTCGAACTTCTCGACCGTCGATGCTAATCGTCCCCTGATCGGGAGTGTAAATTCCGCCAATAATCTTTCCCAATGTGCTCTTGCCGGCGCCGTTTTCACCCATCAAGGCATGAACCGAACCTTTTTCGAATTGGACAGACACATCGTCCAGAGCACGAACGCCGGGGAAGAACTTAGTAATATGTTCGACGGTGAGGAACGGCATCGGGGGAGCGACAGGTGAGCGATTAAAGATGGTGCAGAAGTGATCAGTAATCAGTATGTCAGTAATCAGTTCTTTCGGCCGACCAGATCAGGCAAAGTCAAGTCCGTACATAACTGATAACTGACACACTGATTACTGGTTACTACTCCGCTAAGCTCCCGGAATCGCAGGACTCCGGGAGCAAAGATCGGGTAAGTTAGTGTTAAACGATTACTTCTTAGGCAGCCATTTGTCCCAGTTCTTGGCGAACTCGTCTACGTTATCTTTGGTGATAGGGATCAAGTCACCTTTAACGAAGCTAGATGGCGGATTCTTGTTCTCGGCAGCCTTGGCATAAAGCAGGTCAACAGAAGTGGTACCCCACTCATAAACCTGTTGGGCCAACAGCACTTGAACGTGACCGTCGCGGAGATAACCTAGCTCAGCTGGTAAGGCGTCGACTGCGACCACCTTTACTGAGCCTGGCGCAAACTTGAGCGCATTGTCGGTGAACAGCGGCCAGCCACCAACCATCGCCCATCCGGTGATTTCCGGATGTGCTTGCTGTACGGTTTCTACTTCCGCAGCCGCATCCTGAGGGGTTTCCTTATGATAGAAGGTATCAAGGATTTTGATGTCAGGATAATTCTTCGCTATCTCTTTGACGCCTTGCACGCGCTTCTGCAGGTTCGGCGCGTTCTGGTTGCCGGCTAGGATGGCCACGACACCTTTCCCGCCCATTTCTTTGGCCAGTTGCTCCATCACCTTGTGACCGCAGTCGATATCGTCGGTGCCGAAGTTCGCTAAACGTTTGCTCTTGGGAGCATCCGAGTCGAAGCAGACTACCGGAATACCTTTATTCACCGCGCTATTAATAGCGTCAGTCAATTTGTTCGCGTCGGAACAGCTGACCGCGATGCCGGAAGCGCCTGCGTTGACTAACTGTTCGATAGCCTGCACCTGCTTCTGAGGATCTTCCTCGTTTGGGGTGCGCCAATCGATCTTGACGTTAACTCCGTGTTCCTGGCTTAGTTTCTTGGCTTCGTCTTCAGCTCCAGTCTTCGCGGCTTGGAAGACGGGGTTATTGTTCGACTTGGCAACAATGCCAAAGACGTATGTTTTCTCGGCAGCAAAGCTGGTTGCCGCCAACAAGCCGATAAGGCTTGTAACCGTTAGTGTTACTTTTTTTATCATGTTTTTGGGGGTTGGGAGAACGTTTGGCTAGCCTCAGCTTATTTGACCGGAACCGGGGGATTAGTCGTCTCGACGGCCTCTTTCTTGGCGTGGGCAGTCTGGGCCAGCAGACGGCGATCGCTGATCCAGCGATTGAATTGATCGAGCAGCACCGCGGTAATAACAACGACACCGGTTACAATCTGACTATAACTTTGCGGGATACCGATAATAACAATTCCTGTGGCGATCATCTGCAGAATGATCGCTCCTAACACGGCGCCAAGAGCACTACCTTTACCTCCGAATAGTGAGGCGCCGCCGACGACCGCGCCCGCAATAACCGTCAGCTCATAACCTTGTCCATCGCCGGATGACGCTGCTCCATAATACCCCAGAGCTAGCACGGCGGCGATACCTGCGGTGACTCCCCCGATGACGTAGACGAGCAGCTTCACTCGAGCAACCCGAATCCCGCTGTATCGGCTAGCTACCTCATTTCCTCCGATGGCATAAACTTGACGACCGACGACCATCCTGGACAGGAAAATAGCGCCCACGATACAAACCAGAATCATCACGATCAGGGGCACCAAGCTGAGGTCGCCAATCACTCCCTGTCGCACAAAATCACGAAAGCCTTGGGGAAACCCACCGATAGATTGTCCGTTGGTCAAAACGAAGGCGATACCACGATAGATCGCCATGGTACCCAGAGTGATGATGAAAGGGT
The DNA here is from genome assembly GCA_019236675.1 of Verrucomicrobiota bacterium. Classification (GTDB taxonomy): domain Bacteria; phylum Verrucomicrobiota; class Verrucomicrobiia; order Chthoniobacterales; family JAFAMB01; genus JAFAVN01. Next base: position 8,907 of record JAFAIO010000378.1, on the reverse strand, counting down.
GAAGATTGAACGCGACGATCATAACGCCGTTCAGGGCGCCGCAGATGAAAGAGACCGCGACCGTAACCAATACCCCCCCGACAGCGGCCCAAGGACCGGCATCCGCTCCGAACTGGCTCATGAACATGGCGCCACACACCGCCGCTAACGCATAAACGGACCCGATGGAAAGATCGATTCCGGCGGTGATAATCACACAGGTCACGCCAACGGCCATGATGGCAAAGAAACTGGTGTCCTTCGCAATTTGGGTCAGAGTCTCCGCGTTAAAGAAATTATTTACCTTAACGAATGCCGGCACTTCCTGCCCTGAAGCGTCTTTCTCCATAGCGCGGGTCCATTGACCGTCGGCTCCCTGAATCATTTTCGGGCGTTGAACCTCGCCACCAAAGACCGACAGCAAGATTCCTAAGACCAAAATTACAATCAGCAAACCGCCTTCTGGAAACTTCGAGAAGTTGAGCCTGAGGGGAGATGACATTAATTCAATCCTATCAATTGGGGGAACAATCCTGTCAAGTTAGCCCGCATCGCACGACAATGCGCGTGCAATTTTGGGAAAAGGAAGACTGAATGCTAGTCCACTACCTTTACTGGCGTGCCTACCTTAACTTTGGTGTATAACGCCTGGGCAACGTCAGCTGGAAGCCGGATACAGCCATGGGAAGCGGGATATCCTGGTAGTATTCCTACATGCATGCCAACGCCTTCCCAGGTTAATCGCATAAACCATTTCATCGGCGCACCCTCGAAGTGGGTACCGCTAGGAGCGGCATCGATCAGCGCGCTAACCCCACCTCGCACTATCCGGCCGCCCGAATCGACAAAGTTGCCGTACACGCTCGAGTGATGGTCAGGGTCTTTTTGAAGGACCGTGAAACTACCGCTAGGGGTTCTGCGGGCAGCTTTACCGGAAGAAATCGGGCTATCAATGGCAACGTCGTTCCCGACCGTCGCGTACAATCGCTGCCGCGAAAGGGACACAAGAATGTTCATATTGTCTGAATTCATCCGGTCGTACACTTCGCGATTGAAGATGGCGGGCTGTTGCTTCGTAACCAATTGGCTGGGAGGGGCAACCTGAGCCTTTTGTTGCTGCTTAAACCATAGAAAATCCGCGTGCGCTGGCGCCCAACCAAGTACTAAAAGGGCTAAACAAAGACAAAAACGGCAAGTGCTCCGGCCGCGAAATAGGTGTTTCATCTGGTGGTACTGGCTATCGATAAAGGATTTGCCCCTCTCTACGCAAGCCTGCATCCGTACAAATGAGTCAGACTTTGGTGCACCAAGTGGGCTCCATGCAAAAAATGCTGCCCGGTCACAGCGGTATGCGTGGAGCTACGGCCGGGCAGCTTTTGTTGCGGTTTTGCAGTAGATTTATAACGCGATGTTTGTCAATTCGTCCTTATCTTGCCGTCCAGCCCAGATCGAGCATCTGTGCGCTCCCGGTGATAATCGCCCCGGGCTCTGAACAGAGGAACACTACAAAATCAGCGATTTCGGAGGGCTCGATCAGCCGTTTTATGGCCGCAGGTTCCAGCATGATCTTTTGCACGACCTCGTCCACGCTCAGTCCATGCACCCGAGCCTGATCCGCGATCTGTTTCTCAACCAGCGGTGTCCGGACATAAGCAGGACAAAGAGCGTTGACCGTGACGCCGAACGACGCCGCTTCTAAGGCAACGCATCGAGTCAAGCCTAAGAGACCATGCTTGGCGCTGATGTAAGCGGACTTAAAAGGGCTGGCGACAACTGCGTGGACGCTGGCCACGTTGATGATTCGGCCCCATCCGTTCTGTTTCATCCCGGGCATCACCGCCCGAATGAGCTGAAAAGGCGCTATCAACATCACTTGAGTCATCGTGATAAAGGTCTCTTCGGGGAATTCCTCGACCTTGGCGATGTGTTGAAATCCGGCATTATTGACCAGGATATCGATTCTGCCCTCGCCCTTTTCGAGGGCGGCCGAAGCGAGCTGGCGAACCACGGTTGGGTCACTGAGGTCACCGGGGACAAATTCTGCGCCAATCTTACCGGCTACATCTGACGCGGCTGGATTGATATCGTGAAGCAACACTCGAGCCTGCAAGCGCGAGAAGGTCTCAGCAATGGCTCGACCAATTCCACTTCCTGCCCCGGTAACAAGAACGGTTTTCGCACTGAAATCCATTTCTGAGTTTTTGACGGCGTAAGGCGCGAAGCAAGTGGAAAGGCTTGGAAACGCCGGGAGCGCCGGGAACGGGAGGGAGCCGATCTTTTAAAAATGAACGGAAACAGCGCGATTGCTTGACCCAACTCATAACAGCACCTATTGTTGTTATTAATATGGACCTGCGGGCTAGAACAAAACGTTTTGCGGTGAAGGTTTTTGACCTAATTGACGAAATCCCGCAAAGCCCCAAGGGTCGGGTTGTTCAAACCTAGCTTGCGAAAGCTGCTTCCTCGGCGGCAGCAAATTATCGAGCTGCTCAGCGCTCCCGGTCCAGGGCTGACTTTATCTCGAAGCTGAGCATTGCCCTCGAGGAAATTGATGAGACAGCCTTTTGGTTAGAGTTTTTGCCGGATACTCGGTTAGGCTCTCCAGGGTCTGTGTGTCCCCTCTTACGCGAAGCAGACGAGTGATCGGCTATCTTTATGGCTTCACGGAAAACAGCTCGAACAAACGCGAATAAGAACCGCTCGACGCCAGACTAGCACGCTTACAAGGTTCCAGACGCTCCCGCGCGTTCCCGGCGCTCCCGGCGTTCCCAGCGTTGACTCCTCGGCTCCTCTTGGCGACGATGGCGCATGCTTCACCTGATTGATGCGCTCCACCTAAATACCCCAAATGTGATTTGCGTAGCGGTACTTCAGGCGGGAGACGGCACCTTGATCATGATCGATTGCGGCCCGGAAAATGTGTTCGAAAATTTGGTTCGCGAGCTGAATCAGCGCGGTTTAGGTGCACAAAATGTGAAACATCTACTGGCGACCCACATTCACCTGGATCACAACGGGGGCGCCTGGCGTTGGCAGCGGGAATTCGGGACTACGGTCCACGTTCACCCGGTCGGAGCGCCGCATATGATCGACCCCGATAAATTAGTGGCAAGCGCGACTCGGATCTATGGTGAGCGAATGGGTTATCTCTGGGGCGAAATTCAGGGGCTCCCGGCGAGCTCCGTTGCCGTGACGGCCGACAACCAAGAGATCAAAGTTTCGGATTTGAAACTGACGGTATTGGAAACGCCCGGGCATGCCCAACACCATAACGCCTATTGGTCCCAAGCTGCTAAGATCTTATTTGCCGGGGACGTAGCCGGCGTCATCATCGGGAAAGGACCGATACTTCCGCCTTGTCCGCCGCCGGATATAAACATCGAAAGATGGAAAGAATCATTGAACCGGATTCGTGCTCTTAATCCGGTGCAACTCCTCCTGACTCACTTCGGCTTGCAACCGAGACCGGAAGTTCACCTGGCAGAACTGGAGACCCGGCTTTTGGATTGGGCGGTTTGGATGAAAGAGCGGATGTTGGAAGGCAAATCTGAAGAGGAGATCCTGCCCGAGTTTCAGCGTTTTACCGAGGATCAGTTGTTAGCCGCGGGAGCTTCTCCCTCGGACCTTCTGGCATACGAACAAGCGGACCCAGCCGCAATGAGCGTGACCGGTTTGTGCAGGTATTGGCGAAAAAATCATCCGGATTTGGTATTGCAGCATTAAACGGGCGGAAACGCCGTGAAGGAGCGGGACGATACCCGGCAGGAATCGTTTTCGCTCGTTCTCGGTCCGGCAGCTACCGGAGAGTTCCCGTTCGTTTGTGGTTGACCGGCTGCCCGATGGCTGGTAACAAAGTGGCGTAATCATAACATGACTCGAGTAATGTTATTTATTGCCTATGGGCTGATGGGAGGATCTGCCGTCGCCGATCCTTGCGATGACTACGGCCGCGCCGTCGATAAATACATCCAGGCAATTCGGCAATCCGCCCAGAAGCTCGACCAAGCTGCCGATGCGCATCAGTTCGCTGACGCCGTCAACGTTTTCACTTCGGCGACCGAAGAGTTAACGGCCACGCTGCGAGAGCTCAGCCCACAAGTAACAACCCTTTCTCAAAGCCATGGTAACGCTTCCCTACCGGCCTGCGACCGGGCCCAAGAGAAACTCGTTTCTTTTGCAGCGGAATTGAATGCTGTCGGCACAAAGTTTGCCGAACAAGCACAGAAATACATCTCCGATCCGGAGGTGCAACAAGCGTTCGATCGTTTACGAAAATTGCGATTTAATGCATCGGATCGCAATCCGGGATTGCGAAAGTTGCGGCTCGGCCAAACGACGGGTTTAAGCTCGCGGAAGTCCTCCCGCCTGGCAAATCCAAGCCCGACGGGGAATGCCATTGGAGAGGTAACCGAAACGGGCTAGGACGGTGTTGCGACGCCAGCTCCGTAGAAGCTGCAGACGATGGCTGACGCCACCGGCGTTCGATTGATTCAATGTGCGGCATGATGGCGTGTTTTGCTGCCGGCGCCCCGATTGGATGTCGCTCCTAGCGGAGCTGGGTTCCGTCCGTTTTACCATTCAAAGCGCTCCGCGAACAGAGCGGTCCCACCGCGACCAATCCCGTGCTACGCATGAAGTGAAGGCTCCTAGCTCCCAGATTCTAGCTCCTGACTCCTCCTCTCCTCACGCCACATCGGCCAGCTCTTCGGCCTGCACATTAAATTGCAAATCGTAAAGCCGCCGATACAGCGTTGAGCTCTCTAGCAATTGCCGATGGGTTCCCATTTCACGGATCTCGCCGTGATCCATCACGATGATTTGGTCGGCCTTTAGCACCGTGGAAAGTCGATGAGCGATGGCGATCACGGTCCGGCCTTCGCTCAGCCGCTCCAGGGCCGCCTGGATTTCGCGTTCGGCCTCAGAATCGAGCGCGGACATCGCCTCATCGAGCAAGAGAACGGGAGCGTTCTTTAGCAAGGCACGAGCGATTGAGACCCGCTGCTGCTGGCCCCCGGATAGAAGGCAACCTTTGTCCCCAATGACCGTTTGGTAGCCATTGGGTTGTTGCATGATGAAATTATGAGCGAAGGCACTCTTGGCCGCGGCAACCACTTCCTCCTCAGTGGCATTGAGACGGCCATAACGAATATTGTTCAAGATACTATCATGAAAAAGGAACGTATCCTGAGTGACGATCCCGACCTGGTTGCGCAAGGACTCTTGAGTGATAGTGCGAGTATCTCTGCCGTCTAGTAGAATGGCGCCGGAATCCGCTTCATAAAAGCGAAGCAATAGCGACAAGATTGTGCTTTTCCCTGCTCCACTCGCGCCGACTAAGGCGAAATATTTTCCGCGTTCAATGTGAAGATTGAGGTTAGTGAGCGCCATCGGCAGCTCGGGGCGATAACGAAAGGTAACGTTCTCGAAACGGATATCGCCTTTGCTCTCCGAGATCGTAATCGAGGCGGGTCGATCCTCAATAGCGGGCTTCATCCGCATGATTTCGAACACGTTCGTCGTCGCCACAAAACATTGCTGCATCACCAGATGAATGCGGCTGAGCTTTTTGGCCGGATCGTACAAGAAGTACATGGCCATCAATAATGCGATCAACCTGGCAGCACTAAGATGAAAGTACCACACGTAGAAAAGCGCGAGTCCAACGCCAACCGCGCCGACCGCCTCTACTAGAGGGCTCACGATCTCTATGGCTTTGCGGACTCTGGTAGCATTCCGAAAATTCTCTTCGCTCAATTGATTGAATTGCTTCGATTCCCGGTCCTCACGCGCAAACGCTTTGATCACGCGAATTCCGGAAAATGTCTCCTGGAGCGCCGTCATCATGATTCCGACTTTTTGCTCCTCAAGCTTGCCTTGTTTCTTGACTCGCTTTCCGAACAACAGAATCGGAACTAAACAGACGGGAAATAATACCAAGCTGCCGATCGTAAATTTCCAATCGAGATAGATCAACGTGCACGCTGCGCTGACAATGGTGATCGGTTGCTTAATTAGATCACTGCTCACGCTGGTGAGCGCTGCTTGTGCCTGGCGGGTATCATTGATAACCCGTGACATCAGGTTGCCGGCCCGCTCCCGATTAAAGAACTCCAGTGATTGGGAAAGGATGTGCTGGTAGAGTTTGCAGCGGAGGTCAGTCAGCACGCGCAGCGAAACCCAGGCCATCAGGTAGCTATTCAGGAAATCGAATGTGCTGCGCAGGATAAAAATAAACGGGATCACCGAGCAGTACAGGATGGCGACATTCACGTCAGCCCCGGTGCTGGTGTCGGTTCCAGCCAAAATCGCTGCCTTATCGTGCCCCTGTGGAAATACGTACTTATTCACCTGGTTCATGACCAGGGGGAAAAGACCAGTGGCCGCTCCAAACAAGGCACCAAAAGCTAGCGCCAACCCAAACTGAATTCTGTAGGGCTTGAGAAACGGATAAAGATCCCGATACGGGCCTATCCCGTTGCGGATCAATTCGCGAAGCGAAAATTTCGGCTTAGTCATTCAATCAAAAATTCACCACAGAAACACAGAGAATAGAGTTTTAATTTATGACCATCCATTTGGCCGAGGATTTCGCTGCGCTGAACACCACAATGATTTTTCACAACAAGGTCGCAAAGGCCACCAAGAGAGATCTTCTGCCTCGCATCTTTGCGGCCTTTGTGGCCTTGTTGTGAAAATTCTTGTCTTCTCTCTGAGTCCTCTGTGTCTCTGTGGTGAAATTCATTTAGTGGGATGACGCACCCTCTCGTAGCACGCTTTCAATAGCATCGATCACCGTGCCGGTCGATAGCGCAGTCATGGCTTCCCCATTCTCACGTGGATTGTGAGGCTCGTAACCCGGCCCGAAACCGGCTCTCACCACCCGGCTCCGGGAATGAGTGGGATGCCAGTGATAGGGATTAGTTGGCCCGAAGAGAACCACCTGTGGGCGCTCGAAAGCGGAGGCGACATGGGCGGCGGCGGTGTCGACCCCGACAAAGAACGCAGCTTCACGGATCAATGCTGCCGTCAGCAGGAAGTCGAGCCGGCCGGCCACGTTCACTACTGGAAATTCAGGACTAAGAAAGCCTTTTATTGCCTCGATATGCTTCGACTCTTCAGAATCTGCGCCGCCGGTAATGACGGCGGGAAGCTGTAAGCGGTCCTGAAGATAGCGAAGGACTTCGGCCCAGCGTTCCGGTAACCAGTACTTTTCCCGCCGAGCGGTTCCTGGATGCACCACAAAAAACGGTCCGGAGACACCCAGCTTCGACATCACTTTTTGAGCGGAGCTGACAGTTGCTTCCGGCAATGAAAGTTCCAAACCCGGTTTAGGCGCATCTTTTGCCGACCGAACCAGGCTCAAGTAAAGATCGATCGTGTGGCTGTTGCGCACGGAAACGTCGACCAACTCCGTGTAGACCCAAGAACGCAAACGGTGACGGACGACGGAGCGAAAAATCACGCGATGAGACGCTTTCGATAAGAACGAAATCAGCGCCGATCGATCAGTCCCGGTGCAATCAATACAAAGATCGAACTCTCGCCGAAGGAGTTGAAACCAGACCGGAAAGGAACGTTTCCGTTCGTAGACTAAGACTTCATCGATGTGTTGAAGAGCGGGCGCCAAGTCCCGGCTGTAATGGTCAATTAACAGGGTAACTTGCGATCCCGGATGTTCATTCCGCAAGGCCGCCAGCGTCGGCGTTGTGAGGATCAAATCACCTAGCCGCTTGAGCTGTACGATAAGGATCGATTTCATCCGGATTTCACCACAGAGACACAGAGAACACAGGGGGAAATTTCAACTCAACACTAGGGACATGAAGGTTGATGTACACAACAAGTTAGCGAGTCATCAAAGACTAGATGTTCACAGCAAGGCCGCAAAGGCCACAAAGAGAGATCGTCTGCCTCGTATCTTTGCGGCCTTGTTCTGAAAATTCTTGTCTTCTCTCTGTGTCCTCTGTGTCTCTGTGGTGAAATCATTTCGCTGCGGCAACTTCGTTGGACTTCAGCTTCAGTGCGGTCCGGTACGCCCCTTGAAGCCGTTCCCGGAAGTGGTCCCAGGTGAAATTTTGGACGACCCGTTCGCGGCCTCGTAGCCCGAGTTCTTCCCTCAGCTTCGGGCTCTCGTAGAGCTTGGTGATTGCCGTCATCAACGCCTCCACATTGTTGGGTGGCACGAGCAAACCGTTCTCTCCATCTACTACCACGTCACCCGACTCACGAGTGGTGATCTGCGCAAGCCCGCACGCGGCAGCCTCGTAAGTTGATTTGGCGCTACCCTCGCATTCGGACGGAAAAATGTGAACCGAGCAGGCCTGATACACTTTTACAATGTCTTTGGTGAAACCGAGGATTTTTACACCCTCTGGCAGCTCCTTCAGAAAAGGTTGGATCTCGGCATGCGGATGTCCGGCCAACCACAGCTCTGCCGAGGGGAGTTTTAGCCGGCGCCAGGCCTCAATTAACCAGTGAACCCCTTTTCGCTTGATTAGCGCTCCCACAAACACTGCTCGGAAAATCGAAGGCTTCGGACCTGGGACAAAGCGGTCAACGTCGACTCCACGCGAAATCGGATACAGCTTTTCTTTCGGGGTACCCAAAACCGTGAATGTTTCGGCGGCTTTGGCGGAAAGCACAAGCAATAGGTCGGCGGTCTCGTATTCCACGAGGCTTTCCTGGCGGCTAATCAATAAGCGGTTGAGCCACCGCTGCGGCACGGCTGCGTTTTCCATGGCAAGCTCCTGCTCGGTCTTCGGCGGCAAAACCCTTCCCTTTTGCCGATGCCAAGTGGGAATTTCCAGCAGTGTCGGAATCCCGAGAGATTTTGCGGCCTGCAACGAATGGAGAGCTTCACCGGACCAGCCATGAAAAAGATCAAACCGCCCGGTTCGAAGAGATTTGGCAGCCACGCCGTCGACTGCC
>JAFAIO010000332.1 GCA_019236675.1 Verrucomicrobiota bacterium | reverse complement strand
CCAGCATCATCGGGATGAAGGTGGTCGCCGCTGTCATATGCAGGCAAAATCTGGTCCGGATTATTCGGATCACGCACGGCTAGGTCGAAATCAATGACTCCGTCAAAGGCGTGACCTGTCCGAATGAACTGGTTAACGACCTGCCTTTCCGCTTCGGTCGCGGCAGAATAATAGAAGGATCCGCCAAACGGTATCAGAGTGCCTCCAAAAACCATTATGTCATGTTCATGCGCACGCTGGATCAGTTGATTGTAGCCCGCGATAATGCCGGCAGAACCGGCCGCCTGGCCCGGCGTGAATAATCCCAGACCGATGTCGTTGGTCCCCTCAAGAATGATCAAATACTTCGCGCCGGCCTGAGCGATAACATCCCGATCGAAGCGCGCACTCCCATTCTGGCCGATGCCGAGATAATCATTCACAAGCTGGTTCCCAAGGATTCCCTGATTGAGAACGGATACCTGAAAGGAATTAAGGGACGCCAACCGCTGGGCAAGAAAGTCAGGCCAACGAGTATTAGCATCGAAGCTGGAGTTAACACCATCGGTAATCGAGTCTCCGAGGGCAACAACGGCGCGAGAGCCTGAGAACCCCAATACCTCCACATTGCTGAGGAAAAACCAGGATAGGGTCACGTTTGAGATCGGAAAGGATGAAGAACCCGTAAAATCCCCGGTCGAGGAAATGTAGGACACCTGCTGAGCAAGAAAATGTTGAGTAACTCCGATAGTATCCGCCGGCAGGTAGATGCTGACCGCGAGATTACTAAGATCTGGTACCACCAGGTTCACCGGATCACTAACGACGAGGCCACCTGGGGGAATAGTAACCGAGTTCTGGCCAGCAAAGGTGACGACAGAGTCTGACCCGGTCAGGATGCCGGCTGCAGTAGTTGAGATCGCAACGTGCACATCACCAATCTGAAGGGGTCCGGTACCGTACGCGTTCGATAACCTAATGCGGACTTGCGGACCGCCTAAGCTGACGTGGACGATCAACCGGAGGGTCTGGTTGTTGAACTCCGGTGGGGGAACGCCCTGGATGGGCGCGTGAGGCGATGCGCTCCAAGTTCCCAGCCAAGTAGACGGTCTGAGCCCAGCCTTAGCAACAGTAGGGATAGCAACGATGGTTAGAAATCCTAAGAGTGGAAAGATCCGAGCCAGTTTGATCGGAAAACCCGTTAAGATACGCCCGGACCAAAGAGCAAAACGAGCCATGAGAGACATAATTATTGAAAATATAGATTTTATAGAATTGGAGCAAGCTCTATCAAGCTTGTATACCTGCGCGAATCGCAGATTCGGTCCTACGGACCCGTCGCTAATTCGGAGTCGATGGACTAGAATGATCTTGCTCGTTGGCGCCGTCTGCCTTCTGCCACTCTGCTTCCAATCGCCAGGTTCTCGGGGCGTCGCGGTTGTGGCACACGAAAAACGCTGCTCCAAGTCTTAGGTCGGGTACACCCTGACGACCCGCACGCCCAATGCAACGCCCCTCCGTCGCTCCGGTAGGTCGCTTCGCTCCACCAAAGGTCGGTACCCGCTCTGGCCAACAACCGATGGCCGATGAGTTCTCGGCGAAGCATCGCGCTATCCCAATATCGAGTTTGCAGAACCTAATTCCCCCAGGGCGGGTTATACGCCGAAATGCGTATAGACAGAAGCCCCCCAAGCGTTAGCATCCATGCGGAAGTAACGCTTCTTCGAGCGATTTCCTAATCCCAGGACGCTGTCCGTTTCGGGCGCAACTCGGTCTAGGTCTCGTTCGTTGGACTTGATCAAGGTTTTTCAAGTTGTAGTGGAGCACAACGGGTCTGGCGGTAGTTAAGAGAGAAATCTTCTGCGCTGAGGATCAACCGATGAGTTCAGAGGATGTTCCGAAAGAAGTGCCCGAACGCTGACGCATGTTCTCCTACGATCAGCTTCTTTTTGAAACTGCAGCAACTCCGCTGCAATCGGTCACCGACGTGTTGCAGACGTTCCAATCGATTGACGCGATCTGTGTCGATGGCGACGGCCTGAAATGGTTTAACTGGCTATACCTCCAGGTAACTCAAACGGTAGAAACTCGAGTCGCTTCCGGTGGATTCTCCGATCCGGCGTGGCTTGCCGAACTCGACGTACAATTTGCCCGTTTGTATCTTGGCGCGCTAAGAGCATCGCTCTCCGGCAAACCGGCTCCAGATTGCTGGCAGACTCTGTTTGCTTGCCGGGATCAGACTCGAGTTGCTCGGATTCAATTCGCGTTAGCAGGGATCAATGCACATATCAATCATGACCTTCCGGAGGCCATCGTTGCGACTTGCGAATCCACCGCCACCATCCCAAGCCACGGCACACCCCAGTTTCAGGAGTATACTTCACTAAACATCACCCTTGACGGCATTATCGAATCCGCCAAACAAACATTGCATGTCCGCCTGCTTGGTGAGGCGCTTCCGGCAGTTTCTCATTTGGAAGATTTAACTGCCGCCTGGAGCGTCAGCGAGGCGCGGGAAACTGCCTGGAACAATGCGGAATTGGTATGGCACCTCCGCGAGACACCAGCTCTCAGCTCGACCTTTATGCACACGCTTGACGGTCTTACAGCCTTAACTAACAAAGCCTTGCTCGTCCCGGTCCCCTGAGGTTTGACTCGGCAGGCGCGATTTAGCCCACTCGCACAGACGGAGCTTCCCCATGGCTAACGAAACAACATCTCAAAGTCCCATAGACCGCTACGAATCAACTTTTGTGGTCAGCCCTGATCCATCGAAAGGTGACTTCACCAATTTACAAGACGCGATCAATGCTCTGCCGGTCAGCGGCGGAAAAATCTTTGTCAAAGCCGGCGTTTATACGATCACTACCACGATCCAAGTCGCCACCGGTAACATCCAAATCCAGGGCGAGGGCATGGGAATTACTGTTTTCACGGGCGACACCTCGATGACAGGAAATACACCGGCTCTGGAAATCTACAATTCGGCGGTTGGGACCGCACGAGTACTGCTTGCTGATACCGCTCGTGGGGACATTACACTAGAAATGTCACCTTCTGACGCTGCGTCATTTAATATCGGCGACTATATCCTTTTATATTCGAACAAGACGATCGACACCGAGATACCCACAAAGCACGCAGGCGAGGTCAAGCAGATAACCGGTGTCGACGCCGTTGGCGGCGTGATCACAGTCGACGACCAGATCTTCGATACTTACTCGGTCGCAGATTCAGCAAGTGTTGTTCGCATTACGATGTTGCAGAATATCACTCTCTCCGATTTTTCTGTAACAACCCAAGCCCAGTCTTCTACTTTGACCTCCGGATTCACTCATTTCCGATTCATCGAAAATCTGCAGATTCAACGGATCGAAGTGCATGATGCGTTTAACACCGGTATCCATGTGCAGTCTGTGCGTAATGCCAAGGTTTCGGATTGTTATGTCCACCATATCAACGATGTAACCCCGCCCGAGAACGTGCATTACGGGATAGTGATTGGTTCAGCATCACAAAATGTCAGTATCACCGGTTGCCGGTTTTCCCATACGCGACATGCGGTAACCACCGGAGGAAGCAGTGGCACGAACGAAAACGGTGTCCCGCGCAACATTGTCATCGCCAACTGTACCTCGATGCTCACTGATACTGCTCACTTCGATACTCACCAGCCGGCAGAAAATGT
>JAFAIO010000327.1 GCA_019236675.1 Verrucomicrobiota bacterium | reverse complement strand
TATTGACGCTGCCGGCTGATACGATTCTTTGCCCTGGACACGGGCCAATGACGACAGTTGGAGAAGAGCGCCAGCATAATCCGTTTGTAGGATCTTGAAACGGAGGTGAAAGGAACGCGGTCGGAGGGGCGTTGCGTTCCGCGTTCTTAGCTCGCACGTGTCGACGCCGGTGACCCCTGCCAGCTATGGCGCTTCGAAAGATGCGACGCCCCGGGCTTGCGGCGTTTTCGCCAATTTCCATCTTGAAAGGCGCCGAAATCTCCTGCTTCGGAATATTCCGCGAGCAGTAAGGAGCTAAAACGGCCTGAAACGCCATAGACCCGGGGCGTCGCGTCTTTCCGAATCTAATGGCTAATGCCGGGTCGAGAGCGTCGACACCCGTGCGAGTTGAGAACGCGAAATGCAACGCCCCTCCGACTGGCGCCGCAACACCTTTGATCTTTCACCTTTCACTTTTCACAAGTTCGTGTCTTTGTGGTGAATAGTAATCTATGAGTTTAGCGGAAGAGGCGCCGCTGGAGGCGCTTGAAGAACAACAATTCGAAGTATTTCCGGCGGACCTCTGTCAGCCGCTTCTTCTGAGCGAGATCTTTGGGAACGATCGCCCGCTTGAAATCGATCTCGGGTCCGGGTCAGGCAAGTTTTTGGTCGAGGCTGGGCGACGTTACCCCGAAAGAAATTTCTTGGGTGTTGAACGACTGCTGGGACGAGTGCGCAAGACCAGGCGAAAAGCCTGCCAACTTAGCTTGACGAATGTCCGAGTGCTGCGGGTCGAGATCGATTATGCCGTTAAGTATCTGTTGCCGGCGGACTCCGTCTCACGGTTCCATTTGTCGTTTCCGGATCCTTGGCCGAAACGCAGACACCATTCTCGCCGGTTAGTGGATGTAGAATTCTTAGAAGCGGTAGTGATTGCGTTAGAGTCGACCGGGGAGCTCTGGATAAAAACCGATCATGCAGATTACTTCCGCTGGATCGAAAAAATAGCGGCCGGCGCGTGCTCTACCCTTCAAGAGGTACCCTGGGAAAACGAGTATCCGGACACGGACTTTGATGAGACGTTTGCTGCTGAAAATGCCCCTATCTATCGCTTGCGGCTTCGCAAGGTCAGTCGGTCGCCAAGATAACCGCTCAATTCCAAGTCTTGATTAGCCAAGGCTAAGGTTACAGCTCCTTTCTGTCCTAGGAACCAGATAGGGATAGCGGGCTCGAGTGGGGTTTGGTTTGCCGCTGGTTTTCCTTGAAGGTAAAGAATGGCTTGCGGATGAAATTTCCGGATGAGCTCGGGCCCGGAGCATTGGCGTTGGCTGGGTACTACAACTACGTCAACCGTCCGGCTAGCTAGCGCTCCAATTTGTTGATGATTGATGTTGAGTAAAAGGACTTCGAAAGGGCCCATTTCGCAGTCTAGAATTGGACTGACCGGCGTAAGAAGTCTTAGCCCTTTCCATGCGGTTTCATCGTTTAAACTGATCTTTGCCTCTCCGAGCGGCATACGAGCGGTGCCGGCACCCGCCTTCCCCGCAGCAGCGGGACTGGGGGGCGCCGAGCTTTCTGATGATGTTTGTGCCACCTTAAAGTGTTTTACTATCTCAGAGGCCGACCCGGCATGATCTTGATCCGATCTTGTCCAGTTCAGAAACGATAGGTCATTTACTCCCTCCGTGCGCAGAAATGGTTCGGTAATCCTCCGGTACTTGGATGCGCTGCCTGGGTTGACCAACCCGTTGCTCGACCCGCGGTTGAAATAAATCGTCTCGGATCGTCCCGACGCGAGCACAACCATCTTGGTTTCCGTTGACCAAGGCAAACGTCCGATATTCATGGCCTGGCCTGGAAAAGCAGCGCTCGCGTTCACGATCACGAGAAAAACGTGAGCCAGCAGCCAGTTGGTATTGTTCAAGTAAATGCTGGCCCAGCCAGAAATTGGTGAAACCAGAATTGAGATTAACGCGGTGAAGAGAATCCAGGTCCCGACGGGAACCGCCAAGAAGTTCGCTACGACGTTGCTGAACGAGATTCGATGGAAATAGAAGATCGAAAACGGAAGCGATGAAACCCAACAGATAGTACATACCGCTAAGAGCTCGGCGGCTCTGTGGATGAGCCTTTGCGAAAGGCGGCTCAAGGGAGAAATAAGCTGACGTGGGATCCACGGATCCAGTCTAAAAGGGTGAGAGAGCCAAGAAGTCAGAGGACGAGCGCCGATCACAATGAAGGCCACAATCGTGAATGAAAGTTGGAACCCGAGCTGGAACAGTTCTTCCGGGTTGGAGAGCAGGAGAATGAAACCTGCTCCCGACATGGCATTCAGTTGCAAAACCGGTCTTTCTAGAGAAATGCCGACGAGCACGAACAAAGCCATCAGCGTGGCGCGCAATCCGGCAGCGGATAAACCGGTGGCCGCGCAATAGAGGACGAGGAGAGGGACTACTGCGCTGGCAATCCATCGGCGCGGTAAACAGAACAGTCGGGCAGCGATCCAGGAGATGCCGGCCAGCAGGGTTACTTTAAGGCCGTCAATGACAAAGAGATGGAGTGTCCCGGTATCTTGCAGGAGGTCTAACAGATCGGGATCGAAATCGGACCGGTCGCCGAAGGTCACGCCTTCGATGAGCGCTTTGATCGGACGGTCGTTCTCCAGAGATCGGGTGGGTATGTTCTCGACCGCTTTGCGGCAAGTTAATGCGATCGCAAAGATAGGATTACCCCAGCCATGACGCTTGATGTCGGTGTCATGTGCGTTCGTTGAGTTTATGATGATATAAATGCCTTGATGTCGCAGATAGCTGCGCTCATCAAACTCGCCTGGGTTCATGGCGCGTTGAGGTGCTTCCAACCGTCCTGCCACTTGGCAGCAGTCACCGTAATGGATGGGCTGTCCGGCCAATTCGGCCTGAACCCCAAAGTTCATAGGATGACTGTCCACACCCGTCACTTTCGCGATCAACCGTTGCTTGATTTGGTTACCCCAGTGAAATGGCTTGGAATCAGCCTCCGCCTCCAGGTCGATTTGATGGACCCGGTTGGCGAGATCCGGCTTCTTGGCCAGCTCATAGCCTTGATCTGAGGTTTTGCGGAAGGAATGCCAAAATCCGAAGAAAAGTAGGGTGGCGGACAAGGCGAGTGCGGTGTGTTTCCAGGCCACAACCGCCATCGCGAATAGTGCAAACGCTATGGCCCAACCAAGAAACGGGATGGGCCAAACCTCAGCAACCTCGACCCCAAGGCAGGCTGCGAGGAACAGACCGCCGAGAGGGATGCGTCGCATAGAGTCCTAATAACTTTATTATTGGGAGTTATCAATACCATAATAACATTATCAATCGATGTTCTTAACTCAGATGATCGTCATTGTAATGTCAGACGTACCATCATTGGCTCGCTCTTGGCGCAGTCCTAGCAGGCTGTTTAGAAAGCGGCACCGGGGTCAGATCTTTATAGCTTTGAGCCAAAAAAACGTGATCAGCTCGGTAGGAGCGACATCTAGTCGGGAACCACCTTCTATGCCGCTCCTAGCGGAGCTGGTCCCCGTTGGGGATATTGTTGCTATAAAGATTTCGCTCCTACGGAGCTGGGCCTGACGTCGGCGTTTTTCGAAAGGCGTCAGGTGCATCCAGTCTGAGGCTGGTTTGGCAGCGCTGCTATACCAACCTCAGAATTGGTGCACTAGCGTCGCAGAGGCGGTCTTCAATGGTTCCGATCCTGCAGCAGATGATTGAGAATTAGTCGTAAGGATGGACCGAGGCGGCGAATTTCATCTCGGTGGGCCTCAGTCAGTTGCTCCAGAACCGTAGCGCCATAATCTGTCAGTTTTATATAAACCTGGCGTCGGTCCTTTACTCCGTGCTGGCGGGCAATGAGTTTCTGTTCCACGGATCGATCAACCAAACCGACTGCACTGTGATGAGCGATATGTAACTGTGCAGCTAGCTCACCGATCGTGATGCTTTCGCGACCGGGAAAACCCTTAATGGCAAGCAGGGCTTGATGCTGGCGAGGGGTGAGCCCGGCATTCTGAGCGGCTAATTCGCTAAAATGGAGGAATTCACGGAGTTGATAACGAAATGCCGCCAGCCTCTCATACTGAGCTTTGCTGAGTCCCCGGCCTGGGCGATCCGGGGAACGGGCTGGCATCGAGGCTTTCATGATAAGTCGGGTGCGAACGCAATCGGCTGATTCTCAGCGTCGGTGACGCGTATCGGGAAAGCTAAATATGCCTTTTCTCTATTTAGCGCCAGTACTATGTCGCTACCGGAGTCTATTGAACGATGGCGCTAAAATCGGCTGAGGCATTACCAGATTAAAGCACAAGTGGCAAACAAGATATATCGTGTAGCGATATAATAAAGCGCCTTCCGCACATGCCGGGTAACGATTCCCTGAATCACCGGCCAACAAATCACTGAGTAGAAGAAATTGTCATGACGGTGAGTTGGCCCTCGGCATCGGACCATCCCGCCGGAATGAGTGCACGCGTCACGCGGAATCGGATGACGTTCTCTCGGCGGCTTCGAGTTCGGCGTGAA
>JAFAIO010000261.1 GCA_019236675.1 Verrucomicrobiota bacterium | reverse complement strand
GGTTGCGGAATCTTCAGCGCGAGATCCAAGAATTTTACTGGGACTTTAAGCTCACAACGGATCTTTTGGAGCTGCGCAATCTCTGTACGGTGGCGAGCTTGATCGTTGATTCCGCTTTGTCGCGAAGAGAAAGCCGCGGATTGCACTTTACCTTGGACTATCCTGCGATCGACGACACCAATTATCTTCGGGACACGATTTTATTTCGATACTAAGGAGCCAGAATCGCCTGCAAATGCGCATGCATTTGCTGGCGATTCAGGCTATAGCGCAGAGCGAGGCGGGTGACGCCGGACCGCTGTGCTGCAGCTCGAGCAGCAGATCCGAGGCTATTTACATAATGGTTTGATGCAGAAACTATGGGCCTTATGATTGACGCGGACGCGGAAAGAATCCCTAGATGGATTTTTCCGCATCCGCGCTATTGAAATTGTCTAAAAAAAGCTAATAGTAGGGCCCAATCCTGGCTGGAAGTGTCCGAAAACCGGCCGTTTTACCTCAACGAATGCAGATTTCACTTGCTCTTTGGCCTGGAGTACCCTTAAAAGGGACAAAACCGTTTCCCATGCTGGCGAAATTTTTCTCAGCGCTAGTGTTGTTTTCTGTATGTGGCAACGCGCTAGCGCAATCGCAGTACGAGAGTAGTACCGACTTCGCGAAATACGCAATGAAGCTGCGAGAAAACGCGCTTCTGAAAGTGGAACCCAAAGTCATCATGTCTCCGACGAAGACCACTTTCACGGGTGAGGGGCCGCGCTATGAAACCGGCCCTTCTCTGATGGGGCGAAGCAATTCTCTTTTTACCGGTCCCGGCCGTTACGGCTGGAAATCAAATATTGTGACCACGATTTTCTGGATCGGCGAACGGCCATCTGGAAACAATCCGGTTCCGAACGATCGGAGTTCTTGGGACAAGTATTGGTCGTCGAGCTACGGCGGGTACGACAATCCTGACCCAGCCGGACGCCGCAACTTTGTTCCCGTGAGTTTTATTCCGCGACAGAATCCGTTCTATGTCGCTCTGCCTTACAACGATGTCGAAGGCGGCCATACCAAGCCTGAAGCGGCTCAGGTGATTCCTTGGTTTAAGCAAGCTTTTGTTCGAGACGGGCAAACCGTATTGAAAGGCCGGTGGATTGCAATTCGGCGCGGCGCGAGAGTTTGTTATGCGCAGTGGGAGGATTGCGGGCCGTTCCGCACAGATCACTGGCAATACGTTTTTGGGAATGAGCGCCCGCGGCCGAATTTGAACCAAGGCGCCGGGCTCGATGTTTCTCCAGCGGTTCGTGATTTTCTTGGCTTGGGCAGCAAGGACGCCTGTGATTGGCGCTTTGTGGAATTTAGGGAAGTTCCGCAAGGACCATGGGCGATGTACGGCGACAATAACACATTTGTCATTCTTCGCCGTCAGAGCAACGAGCGCTTTGCCCGCCGGACATTACTGGGCGGAAGCTCGAACGAATAAGCGCCGAGCGCCTGATCGTACAGGAGCTAGAAGCGAGAATTTAGGAGCTAGGAGGCAATATCCGTTGCCTCCTTTTTCATTTTCACCATCAGGGTTTTGCGGCCTGGTCGTGATACTTAGAAGGCGACGCGTTCTCCGCGATTGCCAACCTCCTAGCTCATAGATTCTAGCGCCGAGCTCCTTCAACCGAGCAGGCGCTCGTTTAAGCCACCTGTTCCCCGTGAAGACTGCCTCTTGCGAGTTCCAGGAACTTTGACTCTTCTACCCCGGGTTCGCCGTCCAGACTTAAGAATCGTTCCAGGCGCTCAATGGCCTGATGTCGAATCTCGTCACTGGCGAGACCGTCATTTATCTTTTTAAGACGAGCGAGAGTTCCAGCTTCCGTATCAGCGGCGTCTCGGGCTTTCGCGATGGCGGATTGAAAGTAAAGATCCGGAGTTTGGTAGGATTCCCAACCAATCTCCTCAATCACCGAAAGTAATTTTTGGTCGTCGCTGACCTTCAACGAGCCGTCGGCGAACATTCCCAATAAAAGCAGGTCAACCAAAGCTTCTCTCTGTTTCTGATTCATATTTTGAGTGGTATGCCGCAACAAGTTGCTGGGCAGACCCTGGCATCACTTCCTCCTGGAAAAGAACACTTTACCAAGCCAAAAGCGGAGCGAGTTTTTATAGCGGTTTTGAGGTCCCAGTCCCAGCTTTTTTCATCGCAACTGCAGGCGAAACCCCCCTATTTTTTTGAGAAAAAGACGGGAATAAGACTACGAACTTTTAGTCAGGAAAACGGAATGGAACGAACGCTCATCTTGCTATGTGCACGGATTTACAAACAAATTGCGGCATGCTAGATGAACTGTGACTCAGCTAGCCCATATCTAGATGCGTTTGTCGACGGGGAGCTCGACTCCGGTGTCGAATGCGCACTTGAGGAACATCTTCGTAATTGCTCAGCTTGCCAGAGTGCGGTTTGGGAGATTCGAGAGTTTCGTTCCCAGTTCCAGGGGATTGCACCTCGATTCAAAGCGCCGCTTCAATTGAGGGCCAGGGTTCTTAGCATCACACATCGATCGCGGGTAAAACCATCGTTTAGCATGGTGCGGCATGCGTGGATCGCCGCGGCGGCGGTACTGATCCTCAGCACGATCGTGGTTTTTTTAGCGTCGGCCCCCGATCATAGTAACGAGCTTTCCAAAGAAGCTGCGATCGACTACTCACGATCGATTTCGGCCCAGCCTATCGTAGAGCTGGCATCTGCAGACTTCAGTGTTTTGAAGCCTTGGTTTTCCAAAAAAGTCGGCTTTGCGCCGCCGGCGATTGATCTGCGCGATTACGGCTATGAATTGGCCGGAGGACGAGTGGCTCTTCTCGGAAAGCGGCCGGTCGTGGCCCTGATGTACAAGCGGGCCAACGACGTGTTGATCATTTACTGCTGGCCGCCTCAACAAGAGCCGGTCGGCTATAGCCAACGATCCGTTAGTGGTTGTCGCGTTTATATTTGGGCCAATTCGCAGTGCAACTATGTCCTGGTGGAGCGGTCTGATGATCCCAAAATCAGCCAATTTGTGGATTCGTTCCAAGATCAGACCGCCCCGGTGTCGTATTAGCGTGTGGGGCGTGTCGGCGACACGGCGATACGGCGATTGAAGGCGTGATCTAGGCGGTAGGGCGAAAGCCGACTTCGCAAGGCCTACGTCGGGTTTGCGCCCTCTCGCGGCGTCGCCGTTGCGGCCATTGGCGGGCGCCATTATCCCGATACGTCCCGATCAGCGATAAATCTCCCCGCCCGAGGCAGCGAATTCCTCGGCTTTTTGGTGTAAGCCTGTATCGATCGCCTGATCGGTGGAGACGCCGGTTTCGGCGGCGTATTTGCGTACCTCTTCTGTGATCTTCATCGAACAGAAGTGAGGCCCGCACATGGAACAGAAATGTGCGGTTTTTGCGCTTTCTTGAGGCAAGGTCGCGTCGTGGAAATTGCGGGCGGTTTCCGGATCCAGACTCAAGTTGAATTGATCTTCCCATCGAAACTCGAACCGGGCTTGACTGACCGCGTCGTCGCGATACTGGGCGCTGGGGTGGCCCTTGGCCAAATCCGCCGCGTGAGCCGCAACCTTGTAGGCGATGACGCCCTGCTTAACGTCATCGCGATTCGGCAAACCTAGATGTTCTTTTGGAGTTACGTAACAGAGCATCGCGGTGCCGTACCAGCCAATCATGGCGGCTCCGATAGCGCTGGTTATGTGATCGTACCCTGGTGCGATATCGGTGGTTAATGGTCCCAGTGTGTAGAAGGGCGCCTCATGGCACCACTCCAGTTGTTTGTCCATATTCTCCTTGATCATCTGCATCGGGATATGACCGGGACCCTCATTCATTACCTGGACGCCACGTGCCCAGGCTCGGCGAGTCAGCTCTCCTTGAGCGTAGAGCTCGGCGAATTGCGCTTCGTCGTTAGCGTCGGCAATCGAGCCCGGACGAAGCCCGTCACCGATCGAAAAGCTGACATCGTATGCAGCCATGATCTCGCAAATTTCATCCCAATGCGTGTAGAGGAAGTTCTCCTGATGATGAGCCAGGCACCATTTCGCCAAGATGGAACCACCGCGCGACACAATTCCTGTTTTGCGTTTCGCGGTGAGCGGAACAAACCGCAGCAGCACGCCGGCGTGAACGGTGAAATAGTCAACCCCTTGCTCGGCCTGTTCGACCAGCGTATCCCGGTAAATCTCCCAGGTTAAATCCTCTGCCCGGCCACCGACTTTTTCCAATGCTTGATAGATCGGGACCGTGCCGATCGGGACCGGGCTGTTGCGAAGAATCCATTCTCGCGTCGTGTGGATATTCTTGCCGGTTGAGAGATCCATTACCGTGTCTGCGCCCCACAAAGTGGCCCAACGCATCTTTTCAACTTCCTCCTCGATGCTCGACGCAACGGCCGAGTTACCAATGTTGGCGTTGATCTTCACCAGGAAGTTGCGACCGATGATCATCGGCTCCGCTTCGGGATGATTCACGTTCGCAGGGATGATTGCTCTTCCGCGAGCCACCTCTGATCGAACGAATTCCGGCGTGATTTCTCTCGGAATCCGGGCTCCGAACGGTTCTCCTGGATGATGACTGTCGTTACCGTTCGAAGCGCTAAGCGGTCGCCCAAGATTCTCTCGGATGGCGATGTACTCCATCTCGGGGGTAATGATTCCCTGGCGGGCGTACCAAAGTTGGGTTACCGGGTGCCCGGCGGACGCTCGTAAGGGTTGCCGCTTTAGTCCAGGAAAAGTGCCGGAACCGTTCTTGGCCCGATTCGCATGGACCTCGCTTAGATAGCCATCATCTTGTGGGCGGGTCGTGCGGCCCCCATATTCGGAGACATCACCGCGATTCAATATCCAGGACCTGCGCAGGGCCGGGAGTCCTTCTCTGATATCGAGATTAGCAGTGGCAGGATCACCCCATGGACCGCTGGTATCGTAGACCTGGACCCGCGGATTCGGGCTCTCAGTCCCGTCGGGATGTTTGGTTGGTGATTGCTCGATTTGTCGGAGAGCGACTGCAACGGTGGGATGCAGCTTGCCGCTTACGTAGATCCGACTGCTCTTTTGGAAGTACGGTGTGGTCATCGTCGTTAACAACGCAGGACCACCTTTCGCTCCCTTCGGCGGCATTACCCGCATCAGGTTCAAAGGGTTTCACGGCAAACCGTGAATCTCAGCCAAAGGCTCCCCTGCAAAAACCCAAGTTAACGCCGAGGGTTCGCCGGGCGCAAGGGGGAAGTTGAGGGCGGGGGACAAATGACAAATAACAGGGCCCATGGCGATTTGTGATTCGTTATCTCTCATTTGTCATCCCTCTGCTTGAACTCTTTACCCACTTGGCGCGAAACTATTTAGGCATGAACGAGGTACCCGTTCTCATCGTTGGAGGTGGGCCGGTCGGGTTAGCGCTGGCACTGGCATTGTCGAGACAGCAAGTCAAAAGCGTCCTATTCGAGGCGAAAACACAGCTCGACCCTCATTCACGGGCCCTAGGGATTTTACCACGAACCTTAGAAATCTTCCGAGACTGGGGAGTTTACGATCAGTTCGTCAACGCGGGCGAGCTGTTGAGCCGAGTGGACTTGTGGGTTGCCGGGAAGACGAAGCCGTTTGCCGCCATCGATCTGAGCATTTTCAAAAAAATTAGCTCAGCGGGAGGGGTCTTGATTCTTCCACAGAATCGGACCGAAGAATTGCTCCTGCAAGCGGTGAAAGCATCGGGCCTTACGGACGTGTTTTTCGGGCACCACGTGACCGGGTTTGAGCAGGATTCAGAGGGGGTGAATCTGAAGGTGACAGGACCGGGTGGCGTTTCCGAGACTCACCGAGGGCGGTACCTGGTCGGCTGCGATGGAGCCCGGAGCACGATTCGGGCGGCCTTGGGTTGGGAACTTGAAGGGAAAACGTATCCGACCCGCATGTTGCTAGGGGATATTCGTCTCGAAGATGAACGAGACCAGCTCCCTTGGCCGTTATTTGCCCCCGTCAACCAAGGGGGATTGGCAGGCGTTCGTTATCAGCCACAACATTGGCGATTCATCGCCACGGTCGAGCCAGAGGAAACCGATGAAGCGGCGGTAAATCCTGCCAGTATCGAACGACGGGTTCATCGACTCTTCGGTGCTGGGCCTTTTCAGTGCCTCTGGTCCAGCGTGTTTCATATCCACTGCCGGACAAGCCCTCATTTCCGCGAGGGGAAGGTTCTCTTGGCGGGTGATGCCGGACACATTAACAGTCCGGCGGGTGGCCAAGGAATGAACAGCGGAATCCAAGACGCTGACAACCTAGGCTGGAAACTTGCTCGCGCCCTGGCTGGCGCTGATGCCGAAGCCCTCTTGATGTCGTACGAGGCTGAACGGCGAGAAGTCATTGTCAAGACAGTCGACTCGTACACTGACTTTTTGACTAGGACGATTCTCCTAGGTCCTGGTTTCATTAGGAAACTGGCGCCGGTAGCGCTTTGGGCGGTTCCGCGGCTTGGGCTGTTTTCGATCGTTGCTCCACGGGCGGGAATGCTCGACGCCGCCTATACTCGATCCACTATCCTGACCGGAAGAGGGCCATGGCTCGGAAAACGAGCTCCGGACGGAGATCTCGTTGATCCTGGCGGCAAGCTTGTACGCCTGCTGGATCTGGTTGGACCTGGGCCTGCACTTTTGTTGTTTGATGACGGAAGGTTGCCAAGCTGGAACCAAGGCGAGATATCCCAGCTTTTTCAGGATATCCATGATTTGAGCGTCGCTGCGTTGTTTCCTAGTGAAACAAAGAGGCGAGGCGAAGCTTACGCGTGCGCTGGAGGGGAATCTCTTTGGAAACAGTGGGCGGTCAGCGGCGGAAGTGCGGCCCTACTCCGACCAGACGGCTACGTTGGCTGGATGGGACGTCGTCCGACACCGGAAGAGCTGGATTCAGGGGTCCGGCAAGCCCTGGGTATGGTGCCCCGGTAAGGATAGCTCGAATGTGGTGGGCCGAGGCCTGCGCCGCATCGTTCGTAATCGTCCTCGTCCTCGATTGGAACGCTGTTACACCCAGACCAGTCGGATTCACTCGCCACGGAACCAGGGGTCGTTCTCGGTTTTAGAGCGCGTTTCCAACATAGCCTCGCGCCAACAAGTCGAGGACGAGGACGACGACGAGGACGATTACGATCAGCGTGGCGCAGGCCTCGCTCTATCATCGGATGAGCAGGAGCTCAGCCCTACCGTTTACTCTTCCCGTCTACCGCGGAAGAGTCTCCCGAAGATTGCGTCCAGGGAGAACCAACCGGGGCCGAAGCAAAGGACGATCAGCGCAGCCAGGAAAAACGGGAAAGGAGCGGCGCTGACAAATTTGTCCGGATGGCCCCAGATATTCAGGACGGCGTTGCGGTCGGCGACCCAGTAAGCGACCGCCAACGCAATTGTCACCGGGAGCGCCGCGAGCCGTGACGCCAGTCCGGCTACGATCAGGATGCCGCCGAAACATTCGGTACAACCCACAGTCCAGGCGCTAATCTCGGGATAAGGGATTCCCAGCTTAGTAAAGAATCCTATAGGCGTGGCGATGTTCTCCAGTTTGCTCAGGCCAATTTTGAACAACTGCCAGAAGAAATAGATTCGGATGAGAAGCAGCAGGACGGATTGACAAAACCTACCAAAACTCACCGACGAAGAAGAAGTACGGGTTACCGGTTGGACATCTGTGCTCATTTTGGTAAAGAGAACCACCCGAGGGCGGTCCAGGTATCAAACCAACTTTTTAAGGTGTCTGTCCAATTCAAATCGGTTTTTCGGCTTTTGGTGAGCGCCGCCTCGCAAGCAGCAGCCACGGTTTCGCCTCGATGGATCGCGGTTAGAATCTGGTATTGCTCAGGTTCCAAACGCTTGGAGTACACCTGATTGTCGTACCGGTGCACGGCCAGGAAAACCTGCTGCTTTCTCGGAAGGCGCACCGGCTTTCGGCGGCTGGAACCTCGGGGCGCGGAATGGACGGCATTACTGGCTTCTGCTCTTAAAGCATCTTCCTCATGTTTTTTTACCGCGATAAAGAAGTCATCCACGGCGTAATCTAGTCCTAACAGTGAAAGATAAGGTTGTAAGGAAAGGGTTAGTTGATCAGGCGGTGTTCCCAGAATGTCGTCCGCGCTGATGGGGCGTTTCGATGGGCCATCGAAAGCCACGGTTTGGGCCCATTCGAACTGCGCCATGTCTACTGCTAAAAGCTCGTGTGGAGTTGTCCAGGCCGGCTCTTCTCGAATGAATTGTTCCAAGCGGTCACCCAGATCACGCAGGGTGTAAGAGTTCGATTGATACTTCGTCAGATAGGCGGTCGCCAGACGAGTAAATTTCTTTGGGCCAAGGATCGCGCGTAACCCCGGATAGTCGTCGTGCAGGCAATCCAGTAACCGAAACCAATATTGCCGATTGTAGATTTCTAGTCGCTCAAACGAGCTGAGCCGGTCGTTCGGTTTGATGAACTCGGCCGCCACCTGCCGAGTCGGCCGGCCGTCCGACCAACTTTTCTGCATTCCCCAACGGGGAGTTAGTGGCCGGAATAAGGCGCTGGCCATCGTTCGCTGCAACTCGCGCAAGTCTTCGCGAGAATGCACCGGTTTAGCTGGCGGCGGCGACTGATTCGCGGAATTTGTTTGCCTTGAGCGCTTCACGATGAACCTCATCAAAGGTTGGTATCCTGTCGTCCCATTCTAGCAAAGTAGCGGTATTTCCCACCAGTTTTACGGCGTGCGCATACAACTTCCACACTGGATCGAGTACCGGATGATCATGGGTGTCTAGGATGTACTTCTCGAACTTGGAATGGCCGGCGATATGAA
>JAFAIO010000258.1 GCA_019236675.1 Verrucomicrobiota bacterium | reverse complement strand
TCCGCGCAGTGCTCGGCGGTGAGGGGGTGAGTACCCCGGGGTCTTTCAGTGCGCCGGAATTCTTGGGTCACGCAGCCCACGATAGCGACAGTGCGACGGCAGGGCACAGCGTCGAAACCAAAAGCCGGGTATTAAGAACTGACGTTCCACACCAACATGTTAACGACACCTAGGAAAGCGAGTCCCAATAGCGGCACCTAACAAAGACGCTAGGGTTGGGCGTAAATGTCCTGCCACCCCTGTAGAAGCCATTTGAGACTAACGTATGAGACGTATGAATGTAATGCTTACTTGTACAGGCCGCCGCAGTTATTCCGTGGAAATCTTCAAAGAAGCGGTAGGAGATCGGAGTCTCGTATTTGCATGCGATTCGAGCTCAGACGCTCCGGCTCTGCAAAAAGCAGACAAGGCTTTCATCGTTCCGCGGGTTGACCAGGAAGACTATGTCGATACCCTATTGGCGATTTGCGACGATCACCAGATCGGGTTGCTGATTCCTGCCCTTGAGCCTGAACTCTTAGTGCTGGCGGCGAACCGAGCGCGGTTTCTTGCAATCGGTACGGTTCCGCTTGTATCAACCCCTGAGATTATCGCTACTTGTTTTGATAAATTAGCGGCCCAAAATTTTCTGTCGGACTGTGGCCTATTGGTACCGCATACTTTCGACTCCCTCGCTGCCGCACGGACGGCTGTTTCCCGAGGTGATATCGCTTTCCCGCTGGTAGTCAAACCACGCCACGGCGTCAGCTCGATTGGGATGCACTGCCCGGAAGATGATGAAGAACTCGAACTCTTCTACCGATTGGCCAAGAAGCAAATAAAACACAGTTTTCTTGCGCAACTCAGTGGTACGGATTCGCAGAGAAACATTCTTATCCAAGAGCAACTCTTAGGAGAAGAGTACGGGATGGATGTGGTCAATGATCTCAACGGCAATTATGTCTGCACTTTCGTCAAGCGCAAAATCAGGATGCGTGCAGGCAACACTGACCAAGCTGTTACCGTGAGGGATGATCGACTGGAGAAGATCGGCCAAATAATCGGCGAAAAGCTTGGCCACATTGGCCTTTTAGACTGTGATGCATTCATCACCAAGCACGGGTGCTACGTAATTGATATGAATGCCCGCATCGGCGGCGGTTATCCCTTCGCCCATATCGCCGGAGCGAATCTTCCAGCAGCATTAATCGCGTGGGCCAGTGGCCAGCCACCCGACCCGGCGTGGTTTAACATTGAGCCGAATGTCGCGGCATCGCGATTTGAAGGTTTACTGGTGACCAACCGCAAATCACCAGAGACAGCCTGTTCTACCATCGAGCAAACGGTTGCAAGACTTTCCCCAAAGAGCATTCAAGACCGCTGCGAGCGAGGGACGCGGCCTATTGCAGCTTGACCGAAGCCTTGGCCCCTCTCCGTGATGTCGGCTCGTTTGCTCGCGGCCCACAAAGGTTCGGAACGATGCCCCGTATTCCCGTTCGCGATCTGCTTCATCGTCAAGAAACGATTTGCTCTAGATAGAGACTATCCCTAAAGGCGTGAACATGAAGATAAAAACTACTCTTTCTCATCAAGTGGCAATCATCGGCGCGGGGCCGTATGGTCTGGCAACAGCAGCCCATTTGCGCGCAGTAAAGATCGAGACCTGCGTTTTCGGTGAGCCAATGGAGTTTTGGGAAAATCAGATGCCGGAAGGCATGCTCCTGCGCTCGTCCTGGGATGCGTGTCATATTGCAGATCCGCATCGAGCATCGACCCTTGATAACTACTCGGCTTCAGAGCGTGTTCCGGTGCCCAGGCCTGTTCCACTTGATCGATTTATCGATTACGGGCGCTGGTTCCAAAAGAGAATCGTACCCGATGTGGACCGACGGCGAGTAGTTGGTATTGAAAACACCCGCCGTGGCTTTCAGCTGACTTTGAATGACGGCGATTCCGTGCAAGTTCAGAGGGTAGTCGTCGCTACCGGCATCAGCCTATTTGCGCGTCGCCCGCCGCAGTTTGTCGGGCTGACTTCGACGCTCATCTCCCACACTTCCGAACACCGGAATTTGAAACGGTTTGCCGGCCAGCGAATAATCGTCATCGGCGCTGGTCAGAGCGCACTGGAAACAGCGGCATTGCTGCACGAGGTCGGAGCGCAAGTGGAAGTCCTTGCTCGCCAGCCGAGAGTTCACTGGCTTGACCAAAAGCTGGGCTGGCTCAAAAGCGAAGCCAACCCAATTCGTCCACTGCTTTATCCGCCAACGGACGTTGGCCCTCCGGGATTAAACTTGATCGTAGCAAGGCCTGAGCTGTTCAAAAGCTTGCCACGCCTGTTTCAGGAGAAAATCGCATACCGCTCGATTCGACCCGCTGGTTCGTCTTGGCTGGTACCACGGGTACGCAACGTGCGCATCACAACAGGTGTTGCAGTCAGTTCGGTAAGAGCGATCGGGGAATGCCTAAGCCTCGAATTAAGCGACGGAAGTAAACGAGCCCCGGATCACGTGATGCTCGCAACCGGTTACCAGGTGGATGTTTCGCGTCATGAGTTTCTAAGCACTGGACTACTCAAACAATTGCGCCTTAGCGACGGCTATCCAGAGCTTGGCGCTGGATTCGAATCCTCCTTGCCCGGTCTGCATTTCGTCGGCGCGCCCGCGGCCCGATCCTTTGGACCGCTCTGCCGCTTTGTCTCCGGCACTCCTTTTACTGCGCGCGCTCTTACCCGTTGGGTTCTGACAAGGAATAGGAACAAAAACGGGTCGCAGCGGAACGGTTTTTAGAAGCATGTGCAGAAAGCCCTCGGAGAGGCTCTTGGCACCTGTTAGTAAGTGTCACGAAAACAAAAGTTGTAATAATCTACCACTTGGGGATGTACGCATGAATAATAAGCTCGATCGAACGTCCGACACTGGCTTCTATCATGATGGCTCACGGCGGCTGCAGCATCAATTTGACACCCAGCGTCTTGCGGACCGGCTCGAGGAAGTTCAGGTCCATTCGGTTTTCGCTTCCGAAGATCGGGCATTAATCGAAAGCGCAAGGATGTTCTTCCTGGCTACAGCCGATGCGCGAGGCCGGCCGGATTGTTCGTACAAGGGCGGGTTGCCGGGGTTCGTGCGGATCGTAGACGAACGAACGCTGGCGTTCCCCGATTACAATGGCAATGGGATGTACAGGAGTCTCGGCAATGTTCTTGTGAACCAGAACGTCGCGCTACTCTTTATCGACTTCGAGCGGCCGCAAAGGCTTCGCGTCCTTGGCGAAGCAACCTTGCACGATACTGACCCGCTGCTGGCGGAATTCGCTGGCGCCCAACTGATCGTTCGAGTTCGGGTCACACGGATGTTTCCGAATTGCCCTCGGTATGTTCACGAGATGCGGCTAGTCAAACATTCCGTCTATGTTCCGAACCAGCACCACACACCGCCTGTGCCGGTCTGGAAGCAGTGGGAGGAATTCCGCGGAGTTCTGCCGCGATCCGAGTCGATACCGCCTCGCAGCCTGAGAACGTATGTGCGGCTCCTGGAACAGCGAAGCCGTCTGTTCCGCATTTTTCTTCGTATTCTGCGACGAGCAAGGGAGTCGCTGCATTAGAAGTGAGTCGAATCCGTCGCCGTACCTGCCGAGCCACAGTGATGCAATTGTTCCCTGCAATGTGGCGTGACGAACAGCCTTGCGCTGCGAATGTAGAAAAACGAATCCGTTCGCAGAATTATGGACGGCTCCCGAAGACGACGAATCACCTTGCCTTCGAATTTGTGCAAGTGTCCCAGCGCTCCAAAGTTAGCGAGCCCGACTTCGCCTGTACGTCGGACCAAGCGCCGGACGACTCTTCCTGGCCGGGTTGGATTCGGTTTGGAGAGGAATGCCAGACTCGATCAGCGCATTTGCCGGTTATCGGGAGGGCAGCGTCGCACTCGCTCTTGTGCATGAACCCGATTATTTCCCAACCCTTGTTCGGCTCACCCCGGTCGACCTGCAGCTTTCTGGCCACAGCCATGGCGGACAGGTCCGGATCCCAGCACTCGGCCCTGTTGTCCTACCGC
>JAFAIO010000048.1 GCA_019236675.1 Verrucomicrobiota bacterium | reverse complement strand
CTTCGTGAAAGGACCCTGGCGTTACGAGGAGATTGAAGGGGCCAGCCACTGGATTCCGCTGGATGCACCTGACCGGCTGAACCAGCTGCTCATCGAGTGGCTGGGTTGATGCCTGTCTGATTAGCACGCTGCTCAATAACATCTTTTTAGCCTGGTGCTGAAACCGGATTCAGCTACCCGCAAGCTGTTTCGGTTCTGCGAACAGTGGACGGCAGGATTGTCGAATGGTCGGAATATTACGACCAAATCAATTCGCGGCGCTACCCTCTCGTCGCTTGGTTTACCGATTGGTGTGAATTATAAGCGGTTGTCCCATGATTGCTTCCTCCACGAATAGTTAGACGATACAACAGTGGACGGAGCAGTACTTCCGGCAATTTAGACAAAAACGAGACGGTATGTAAAAGTTCGCGCTCTAGTAGCTCCTATTAACCAAACGCGAACTGAGGCGGCAGGACAATCTCACCATGGCCGCCAATTCAAAAGGAGGCTACGTTCTGTGAAATTTGGCTTTATCTGTCTCAATGTACCCGGTCATCTCAACCCAATGACCACGCTGGCGCGTCATCTGCAGATGCGCAACCACGACGTAGTGTTTCTTTATTCGTCAGGCGCCGACGGTCTACCCTTCCTACCTGCGCCCGAATCGGATGAGATAAATGAGCAAAGAGCGGAAATTAGTAAGAAGCAAGGAGATGATGCTTCGAGATTTAGCCGGGACCTCATAATGAGCCGGACCGAGTCGATACTGAAATCATTGCCAGACATTGTGCAATCCAATCAACTCGATGCCCTGGCAATAGATAGCGTTCAGTTCTACGCCGAATTGGCTGCAATACAGTTGGGTATCCCATATGTACACGTGTCCGTCGCGATGCATTTTGACTACTCTGGGCATACACCGCTGGCACGCTACGGTTGGCCTCATGAGACCACCGCGGCCGCCCTTGCCAGAAACCAAGATGGGGTAGCGAAGGCTATTCAGATGCTAAACGAGGCCAACGGAGGAATTAGAGCTCACGCCGACGCTATCGGACTAAAGATCGACTGGGACAATCCTAGTTCGACGCTGTCACCATGGGCGTGGATTTCCCAGGTTCCGAAAGCGTTCGACTTCGAAAGTTCTCATTGGCCGCCGCAGTTCCACCACACCGGACCATTCCACGATGGCAAGGGCCGAGACCCGGTTGATTTCCCTTGGGATCGACTAACCGGCGAACCGCTCATTTACGCTTCGATGGGAACCATGCTCAATGGCCGGACAGACGTGTTTCGCACGATCATCGCTGCTCTCGCTAAGAATAAAGGCCTACAACTTGTGCTTTCGATTGGTGACCACGTTGATGCAGGGCGGCTGGGATCGATTCCGAAGAATGCTGTCATCGTAAGGCGGGCTCCTCAACTAGAGTTGCTGAAAGTTGCTACAGTCTGCATTACCCACGGAGGACTCAACACGGTTCTAGAATCGCTAGCGCAAGGAGTTCCGCAAGTGGCCATCCCGGTATCTTATGATCAGCCTGGGGTTGCCGCCAGAATCGCCCATCATCGAACTGGTCTAGTGACTTCGTTGGATAAACTTACCGCCGATCACCTCTCCACGCTATTGAACAAGGTGTTACACAATTCGGCCTACAGGGATAGTGCACGGCGGATGCAGAAGGCAATCGTCGACGCTAACGGACTGTCCGCCGCCGTGGACATCATCGAAAGGTCCTTAGGAGTGAGCGAAAAGTCGCTGCCGTCGCCAACTCGAGTTCAATAAAACCTCAGAATTTTCAACAAGGCGAACTGACATGAACAAACTGGATTCTGTTAACACACAGCACAAACAATTGAGCGTTAAGATCTCCCATGCGGCAATCGGCGAGATTTATTGTCTCAATGAAATGGAGGCCCGTGCGACCGTACATGAGGTCTGGATCGATGAACTCTATCTGCAGGCAGGAATTTCTATTTCTGCTGGTAACGTTGTGCTTGACGTTGGAGCCAACATCGGAGTGTTCACCTTGTACGCGGCAAAGCAAGGCGCGCAGGTATACGCGTATGAACCGATGCCGCCGACTTATGCCGTCCTACAGCAAAATGTAAAAGCCCACGACCTTGGTTGGCTCGTCCAAACGCGAAATATCGGGCTATCAGACCGGGCGGAAGAAAAGATCATGTTCCATTATCCCAAATTGTCCGTCTGCGACGCCTGGACCGCTCAGGATAGTCTTTTCGGGCATCTCACTGAAAATTGGGAGAATGCTCTTGAAATAATTGAGGCAGGAGATCCAGATCAAGCTGCTGCGATTCGTTGCTTGGCGACGAGATCCGAGCAGCAAGCTGCCGTCCAGCAGAGGATCAAGCGCATTTCATCAGAAGTCGTACAGGTGAAGTGTAAATTTGATACACTTTCCGGCGTGATTGCTAAGGAGAAGCTGGAGTTTATCGATTTGTTGAAACTGGACGCGGAGTTGGCTGATTGGGAGATCCTCAACGGTGTAATGGACAAAGACTGGGAACGAATCGGACAAGTAGCCATGGAAGTTCACGTAGCGCCTGACGTAAAACCCATCTCTGAGTTTTTGAAAAATCGAGGCTTCTCGCGAGTGGCTAGCAAGGAATTGAAAATGGGTACTGGCTGCATTTGGGCTATTAAATAGTCTTTGCAACACGAGCTGTCGGGAAACCCTTCGGTGTTTCGACGCGTCTCGGACCCCGGCCTAGGCGGCGACACCGCCACGTGGTCACGGTTACGCTAATCAGACGCGGGGCTGAGCGGGCTTAACCTGACGGAAAAGGCGTTCCCAACGGCAATCCAGACAGGGATTCCGGCAGGTCACAAAAAACGGAGCCAATTGATCTACTCACGGAATTACCATGACTGAGTTAGAAGTCAGTCAAAGCGGCGAGCCATTGCCAACGCCTTGTCTCCTCATGCACGAAAGCGTTGTTTCGAGCGATTCGTTTCAGCGTATCGGTGCCAAGAGGAAGTCGAAGCGGTGGATCGCCCGGATTCGCAAGCTTCACAATCGCCTTACCAAATTTTCCCGATCTCCAAGTTGCTGGAGGTTGTGACCGCCGGCATATGCTCGCATCTTGCGGACCGTTTTCAGGAGGTACAATCCGGTTGGTTCAGGATAAGCCGGATCTACGGATTTAACCTTCAGTAGTCTTCAGTGACATTTAGAGAGCTTGGAGGACTAAGGGACAGCGCATTCCCTTCGCCTCCTCTTTGGGAGACGTCGAAACCTCAACAAAACCTTTGGTCTCTAATCTTTTGTGCCCTTTGTGTCTTTGTGGTGTTCATCGCGAATGACGGGTTTATCCAGAAAACGGCAGAGGAAATCCTTGCCCGCGGGGACGCGGACGCTGTCGCATTTGGACGGCCGTTTATTGCCAACCCCGATCTCCCCTGTCGGTTTGCATTGGGCGCCCAGCTGAACGCACCCGATCCTAAGACCTTTTACGCAGCCTTGCGCGATGTTGGATATACCGACTATCCCACCCTCAGGACGATCGGCGGTTGAAGCAAAACCGTTCTTATCAAAGGCCATTCAGCCAGCAAGAATGAGAAACTAATTAGCAAGACCTCGGCCCAGACACTCGGTCGCCGGCGGATTATGGTTTTGGAGATGAAGACAAACCAATTTGGGAATTTGCCAACAATTGCTATCGGTAATGGCGTAAAAAAGCTCGGGCCCAAGGAAGGCCGGACCAACCAAGTCAGCGATGTTCGACTGACTTGGAAGGCCACGGGCGAGGACACCGGATATGCTCTCAGTTTGTATGAGATGGATCTGCCTCCTGGCAAAGGTATTCCATTGCATAGCCACCCTTACGCCGAGATCTTTTATGTAATTGGGGGACACACAGACTTTTTGCGGATCGATGAGGCCGGCCAAGAAGAGTGGGTGCGCTGTGGTCCGGGAGACACCCTGATTGCACCGATCAATGCGCTGCACGCGTTCCACAATCGAACTGACAAACCAACGCGCTTTCTCAGCTCCTCGGTATACTACCACCAGGTCTTGTTTGACGCGTATGCCCCGACGGTTAACATCGACGATCCGCTTCCACCTGAAAAAGAGCACACCGAAGAGGATGGAGACCAATACCTCCAATTGCTCAAAGAAGCGATGCGGTTTGATATGTACTTTCCTCAGGCAAACGCCGGCAATGGACTGGAAGTATTGCGGGGGATAAAGAGGCGCAATAGTAAGGGATAAAATCAAAAGTGAGACAGCCCTGAATTCTATCAGGGCTGTCCCTTCGGGACAGTCTTTGTCGTCTTGCCGCTCGTGACCTTTCTACCGGGCGCCCGATCGAAGGCGAACGTCAAGCAGGTTTCAATGGTTGAAAGTATAGAACAGCAAGGCGCCACTTAATGCGACGACCCCTAATAGATAGGAGACAACCAAGATGGCGCCGAACGCCTCGAACAAACTTGTTAACCGCCAAACCGATCTCCAGCTCTGGCAAGCGGGCTTCGTGACGGTTACGTTCTTAAAGTCGTTTTCTTTGGCGGCGATCGTGTTGGGTTGGCCGGCAGCTAACATGGCGCGGACGCAAATGATATTTAAGCTAGGTGTCATATTGGACGGAGCGAGTGATCTCGATTTTATTTTGGCTTCTTCCTGAGTTAGGGCGTTATTCGGGTGCCTCCGGGTGTAGCTCACTTGAGCGCCAGGAAAGAGGTGTCGTTGAGAACGCGGCTAAGCGCCTCCCAGCAAAGGATGGCAAAGCCAACCAGCGCTGCGACTAGAGAAATGGCGGGACCTACTTCCTTGGCCGTGGTGATAATCTTCCAGTCAAATAACCGTGGCCAATCGATCTCTATCTCCTGGGCTGCGCTGATCAGCAGCTCGTGCTGATCATACTGCGTTAGTTTATCTCCCGATTTCATTGCGAGTAAGGCGCTCTTTACGGTTGATGGATGAGGCTTTGGTGCAAAAAACCGCACGCCACGATCAGAGCCAGGAAAAGAAACAATCCTAGCGTCGACTGGATAAGTCCGGCTTTGATTCGATCGACGGGTGAAACCTCCGGCCAATCGAATTGCATTTCTTCAGACATTGCTTCCAAGGCCTCATCCAAGTCAACGCTCTCGGCGGGTGTGGGAGTTTCTTGCACCGCGGTACTTGGAATGGTCGACTCAGCTAGACGCTGCTGAGGTGTACCACCACAGACGAGGTGCCTTCGGTCTGGCAGGGGTTGAGCTTCGTGCTCTGGCTTAGCCAGGCCATCGATCGAGGAGCGTATGTGCTCTCGCAACTGCAAGTAATAAGATAACATTAAAACGGGTTCCATTGGTTGGTGTTACTAGGTCGCCTTCCCTGGCCACCGCCCCGATCGCGCGGCGAAGGGTCAGTTCCGGGCATGAGTTAGGATTTGAAAATCGCGGCCAGACAGAAGAGCAGCCCGGCAATCGCGGCTCCGGCCACGCATAGCGCCGCTACGATCTCTGGACCGCTCCAGAGACTGCAGTTTGACGTTGCTGCCCCCAGAGACGTAACTCCGTCAATCGAGCGGGACGGTCTTTCTGCTTTGAAAACTTCCAGATGAGTCTGGGTCGATGGACCTCCGTTCGAGGGGATCGAACGGTCAATGCTTGTGTTTTCGGTTGTTGCCCTAGCTGGTCCCGTCTTTAGGTTCCTTCGTATATGGTCGATCTCTACCTCAACGAGACCGTGGGCCATCAACAACTCGCGCGCATAATTCGCGGCAAAGTGCGCCAGTAGATTCTCAAGCTTCTCTTCGGTCCACCGGAGGGCCTTAATAGTTTGGGTTAACATAACGGTTAGTTTCAGTAGATTGTGATTAGTCTTTTTGGTTGTGGTTACAGAATCGCCTGGACGCTGTCGGGTTTCCAGATGCCGTAAGACTCAAGATTAGGTGCCCCGGCCGAGAGAAGTATGACCCCGTGGTGGAGGGAGAAAGTCATCTCCCTTTCGAGGGAGTTGTGTTCGCCCCCGTGGCAAGATAATGGAACTGGTCACCAGAAAGGTCTGTAAAATCGAATCGGCAGAAATTTGCGCGCCTCTACTAGGTTCTTCGAATGGCGACCAGTCAGCAGAGACGTTTCCGATTCGAGGGCATGGCCGTAGCTTTTGTTGTCGTAGGGCTCGTCGTCTTGCTAGCCAATAGCTGCTTTGCCCTCGATCCACAGCAATCGCTGGGACGATATCGGCTTGTTTGTTGGGACGAGGATCAAGGTCTACCCGAGAATTACACTTCCAATATTAGCCAAACGAAAGACGGTTTCATTTGGCTGGCCTACGATCATGGTCTCATCCGATTCGATGGCAGAAATTTTGCAACTGGCGAGCAACTCCATACCAACATCGAGGCGCCGGGAAAGGTTTTCGGCTTGGTCCCGGGCCCGGGAGGTGAACTGTGGATCGGCTCTTACAAAGCGCTCTATTGCCGATTAGCTAATGGCGAGTTTCAACGATTTGATGGGAAGGACGGTCTTCCCGACGATTACCTAAATGTTCTTTGTTTAGACCGGGAAGGAACAAAGCGAGGCATTCGAGAGAGGAGCGGTTCCGATGTCAGCAAATGAACAGATGGCCAGGGTCTATTCCGGCTAAAAGGCGGCCACTTTACCAGGTATCCTGGATCTCTGGAATTGGCCCAGCACTTCATTTATGGTATGTGCGAAAGAGAACGTGTCTTTTGGATTGGCACAGCGTCTGGCGCGTACGAGATCGATAAAGCGTCGAGCGAGATCAGGCGATTCACAGACAAAGACGGTTTACCTGACAACCAGGTTTACGGCATAACCCAGGACCGGGAAGGAACCGTTTGGGCGGGTACCGGAAACGGTCTGGCTAGACTTAGCAATGCCGATCGTTTTGAACCTGCCACCAACGAACTCGGCGATCACCCGATTCAATCGCTGATTACCGATTCGCACGGAATGCTTTGGGCCAGTGGCGCAAGTGGTGGTGTTTGGCGGATCGATCCTGGCACTGGCCAAGTCAGTGCCCTTCCTATGGAGAACAATCGTACACTCCCGGACATCCAGTCTGTCTATGAAGATCGCGAAGGCAACATTTGGTTAGCGACGAGCGCCGGACTGCAACGTCTGTCTGATGTCCAGATTACAATGTACACAACTAGCGAAGGACTCCCAAACGACCAAATCAACGCCGTGACTCCCGGTCGGACCGGTCAGATCTGGATAGGAACGTCGAATCGTTTGACTCGTTTTCACAATGGAAGAATCGAGACGATCCAACCCGCGGTGCGAGGTGAAGTTACCTCTGTTCACGAAGATTCAAGAGGTGTCCTTTGGTTTGGGCTAAGGGATGCCACCCTGCATCAACTAGACTGAGAGCAGGATCGAATAGTCGCAAATTTGAACAGTGAGGAGTTATCCGGTCCCGCTTGGGCGACCGGTATGTGTGAGGACCCCGCGGGAAATCTCTGGATAGGTCCGACTGTTGCGGGGCTTCGCCGTTTCCAAAACGGCGCATTCTTAAAGACCTACCTCTCGGCAGAAGGTATCCGGGATCGGTCGGTGTTCTCATTGGCGATCGACCACGATCAGAGGCTCTGGATCGGGGAGGGAGAAGCCGTCGACATGCTGGAAAAATCCACCATCAAACCGACAAAGGGGGAGAATCCACAGAAACTTCCGAATGGTGTCCTCTGTTTGTACGCAGATGCAGGTAGACAAATGTGGCGGGTACAGAGAACGGGCTCTACCGGTCTCGGAA
Organism: Verrucomicrobiota bacterium; assembly: GCA_019236675.1. Classification (GTDB taxonomy): domain Bacteria; phylum Verrucomicrobiota; class Verrucomicrobiia; order Chthoniobacterales; family JAFAMB01; genus JAFAVN01. The sequence goes on along the minus strand of JAFAIO010000048.1, from coordinate 18,329 downwards.
TGGCCGGTGGGCGTCTGCAGTCTATCGGCCTGATCGGCGTGTGCTCGGACCCGAGTTTTATTCTCTTCTCGAAGATGACCATGGCAATCTTTGGTCAAGTGGTTCTCGCGGAATTTTCTCTATGTCCGAGCAGGAGCTAAACCAGTTTTTTGATGGGAATCGGTCGACCGTTACCTGCGACGTTTTTGGCAAGGCGGACGGGTTGAGATCTCCCCAATGCGCACCTGGATTTCCGGCCGGTTGCCGTTCGCCCGATGGCAGGTTGTGGTTTGCGACTGCGGCGGGGTTAGCTGTGATCGACCCAAACCATCTCAAGTTCAACTCGCTGCCGCCACCCGTACCAATTCAAAGTGACCGCTTGCAACAATGACGGGGTCTGGCTGCCGGAGAAGAGCGCGGCTGTGACTACGTTTATCGTACCCCCACACTTCTACCAGACCCTCTGGTTCGGTGTTCTTTGCGCCGCCGCTTCTACAGCTGCCGTTTGGTTGCTCTGGCGGTGGCGGCTCCAGCAGATCCTCGATGAGCGTGCTAGATTATCCCGCGAATTACATGACACGGCGGCGCGCGGTATCGTTGCTCTCATATGGAAGCTTGAAGGCGCGAAGAGTATCCTGAAAAGGGGGAGTTTTAATGCGTTAGTCGGGAATTTAGATGAAGCGTCCAAACTGGCTCGCGAGAGTCTGCGTGAGACGCGCCGTGCTGTGCGCGCTCTACGATCAGAGGTATTTGATTCGGATTGTTCGCTTGCGTCCGCGCTGCAAAAGGCCTTGCGAGTAGCCGCCAAAGGTACCGGGCTGCAGACGGAGCTGAAAGTCTCGGGGACACCTTATTCCATTAGCCGTACACTAGAGCAAGCCCTGTTAAGAATTGCCCAGGAATCATTTACCAACACGCTGAAATACGCCCAGGCTAAGCGGTTCCGAACTGAGCTTTGTTACAACCCGGATCAGATTCGGTTGCAGCTTGGCGATGACGGGATCGGTTTCGATTACCAATCTGAAAGCAGAAAGGCTAGCGCCCAGGAAACTTGGATCGGCGGTTCTAGCTCCTAGCTCCTTGCCTTTACTAAACGTTTAGGATGGGAAGCGTTGCGCAGACGCGAGTACCGTGGCCAACGCGACTAACAATTTCCAGCATGCCGCCTCGCTGGGTTGCGCATTCCCGCATGCCTTTGATGCCGTACCCTTCGCTTTGGCGCTCAGATGCACCCGGGTCGAAGCCGGCCCCGTCATCTGCGATCTCAAGTTTAACTCGGTCGGCGTACCAAGCGAGAACGGCTTCCAGCCTCCGCGGCTGGCCGTGTTGCAAAGCATTGTTGACGGCCTCTCTCGATATTTGGAACAGTCCTTTTATCGTCTCTGCTCCGACAGTTCGGGGCACTTGACCGATTTCGCGAAAGTGGCAGATGAGATCGCTCTCGTTGCCAGCTTCTCGAATCAGATCGATCAGCATCTGCGACGCGCTAGTTGAGTGGTCCGGCCGCAATGTTAGTGTTGTGCGTCGAACCAGTTCAATCCCGAGTCTCGCTAATTCCCTGGCTCTATCAATGGCTCTTGAGGCCTTTGCCGGGTCTGATTTCAAAAAGGAGTGAGCACCGGCCAGATGCATGGAAATAGCAGCCAAAGATTGGGCGATACTTTCATGCACTTCACCGGCCGTTCGTACCTCTTTATGGGCGATTTCAGCATCCTTTGCCCGATGACTGATCCTCAATAACTGAATGGCCAAGGCAGCCTCATTGATCAGATTCTTGAGGAAGTCCAACCGGCTTGAAGGAGGTGGTTGCGATCGCCGGCAACCGAATACGGCCAGACCGATTGGGCGCGCATTAAAGATGAGAGGGACAGCAAGCCCTCCCTGCAAGCCCAGGCGTCGATACCATGGAATTAACCATTTGAAGGAGAGCTTGTCTTCGGCTGTCAAATCGCGCCATTGGCAGGTTCCGCTGGTCAGCAGCTCTTGCCAGATGGCCGATTGGTGGACTTCAAAAGGTTCACGTAATTCAATGAACCGGTCTTCGTTGAAGAAATCGACCGGCCGGCCATCCTCGATGATGATCGCCGTTCGCATCCGGTTCGACTCCTCGTCCAACAAAAAAATCGCGGCTGACGGCGCCGCAATGGCCTGAGCCGATTCGGTCAGCGCGCCGACTACGAACGGCCACAAGTCGTCGGAATTTGTCAGGTTGGCTAGAGAACGCCTTAAAGCCTCGTTAGCTGCAGCGAGTTCGACCGCTTCGTCTTCATCGATCATGACCACGTACCAAACCTCTTCGTATCGCTGTGGATACGGCTTCCGAGCGACTGATAACATCCATCTTGTAAAAGATGCTCTTTACGTGCGTCTTCACCGTCCCCTCAGTGATGAAGAGTTTTGAGCCGATCTCTTTGTTAGATTTGCCTTCGCACATCTGGCGTAGCACCTCGAGTTCTCGCTCAGTTAGTTCCGCTCGGAAGGCGAAAGTCGCGAGTTTCCCGCCCAATTTTGCAGGCAAATAATTTGATCCCTGAGATACGGTTCGGACGGCGTCGGCAATTTCTTCTTTTTCTGCCTCCTTAAGCAAATAACCCTTGGCCCCGGCCTTCAGGCTTTGCTTAAGATCTTCTTCGTTGTCGAAGGTGGTCAGAATGATCACTTTCGCCTGGAACTTACTAACCAACTCGCGCGCGACCTGGATACCGTCCCGTTTCGGCATGCGAAGGTCCAATAGCAATACGTCGGGCAACAATCTGGCATATTCTTCGCAGGCCTGTTCCCCATCTTCGGCGAAACCGACAAACTCAAAATCCGGTTCCTCGCCCAGCACCGTGACCAGGCCTTCACGAACAATCAAATGATCGTCCGCCAACATGATGCGGATCTTGTTCTCTTGTTGATCGGTTGGTTTCATCTTCTCTTTTCCGGTTGCTGATCTGGGTCGGCTTTGTGCCTATTAGGAGACACCTGGAATTCCACGCGCAATATCGTCACGAAAAGCCCGGAGCCGTTCAGCCAGAAAACGCCAGCAACTAAAGTATTGGATAGGTGCTCGTTTGTAACCTCCCTCTTTCGAGGGAAATAGGCTAGAGAAGACATATTTTGTCGACCGCGGGCGGTTTAACAGAGTGGCTCGGTAGGGATGAGCTCCTGCTTATCCGAAAACGATGCCGGGACCGGTAGCCGTTGTACCAGCCGGGAGCCCCGGAGCAGGAGCTCGTCCCTACCAAGCGGGCGGCGACATCGCACACCAAAGTAACCGGTACTGGCGGCGCCAGTGGACAACGATTAGAGTCGCTTCCGAATGGACCAGGCGAATCTCGACGGCAAGCGGGCCGCACACTCTCGCCAACCTGAGTTGCCGAAGCCTCTGTTCAGCATTCGACGCTATGGCCTGTCCGTCCTTGGTGTTTCTCTAGCATTGGGGCTAGCACTGTTACTCGAGCAGTTCCACTTCCGTGATGTAGAAGTCCCTCTTTTGCTTTTTGCAGTGGCCATGGCCTCTTGGTATGGGGGGCTCGGGGCTGCCGTTGTGGCCTGGGCGCTCTCTTGTGTCGGCTTTGACTATTTTTTCGTGGAGCCGATTCATTCCTTTGCTATTGCGCCGCGCGAGTTGCCGTACTTTTTTGTGTTTGCTTTATTCGCAGCGCTAGTGACGTGGTTTAGTACCGTTCGGCGCCGAGTTGAGCGAGAACTTCGCCAAGCCCGTGACGATCTCGAAAAACGAGGCGTAGAGCTTGCCGCCAGCAACAAAGAACTCGAGGCGTTCGCTTATTCTGTCTCCCATGATCTCAGGGCTCCGCTTCGTCATATGGCGGGGTTCTCCGAGCTTCTCCAAAAAAATAGCGCCAAAGTTTTAGACGATAAGAGTAAGCGTTATGTGGGCGTGATCCTCGAATCTGCCAGAAAAATGGGCGCGCTGATCGATGATCTTCTAGCCTTTTCCAGAATAGGCCGGGCGGAGACCGACAAGGCCGCGGTTAGCCTGGCACAAATAGCTGAAGAAGCCCTGGCTGAAGTTCGGCGTGACATTGGTGATCGCAAGATTGTTTGGAAGGTCGACAAGTTGCCGGCCGCTTACGGAGACCGGGCGATGTTACGACTGGCGCTGGTGAATCTGATTTCCAACGCGGTAAAGTTCACCCGTACGCGTACGCCCGCGGAAATCCAGGTCGGCCAAGCGCCCGCAACCGATGATCAGATTGTCGTTTTTGTCCGGGACAACGGAGTTGGCTTTGATATGAAATATGTTGGCAAACTGTTCGGCGTGTTCCAACGTCTACACTCGACGGAGTCGTTTGAGGGGACCGGTATCGGTTTGGCTACGGTGCAACGGATTGCGCACCGGCACGGAGGCAGGGCCTGGGGTGAAGGAGTAGTTGATCAAGGGGCGACTTTTTATTTATCAATATCAAAATCGCGGCAAAGTTAAATTATGAGCGCCATCGGACGTATCCTGCTGGTTGAAGACGATCCTAACGATGTCGAGCTCACGCTTACGGCTTTAGAGGAATATCATTTGGCCAACGAGGTTGTGATAACGCGTGATGGCGCCGAAGCGCTCGATTATCTTTATCGTCGCGGGGCTCACGCTGACCGTTCGAATGGTAGCCCGGCTGTTCTGCTGCTCGATTTGAAATTGCCTAAAGTCGACGGATTGGAGGTGCTGCAGGAGATCAAAAACGATGAGAAATTGCGGCTGATTCCGGTCGTCGTGCTCACCTCATCTCGGGAAGAACGAGACATGGTGGCGAGTTATCGTTTGGGTGTGAATGCTTATGTCGTAAAACCGGTCGATTTTCACGAATTCGTGAACGCCATTAGAGAACTGGGGATTTTCTGGGCAATTATTAATGAGCCGCCTCCTGGGAGTATCAAAAGACCTGGTGCCGATTAGTATGTCTTTTAAGGTGCCGCGTCCTTGTCGTCCCGACTTCGCTACCAAGAGCGGGGATCGCCCAAAGTACCAAAAGCTATGTCGGGCAGGACTTCGGCGAGCTCAGTCGAGTCGCTCTCATTGTCCTCGAATCCGGCCGGGTGGAGTGTTGGAGTGCTGGAGTATTGGAGTACTACGCTCTATCCGGCTTGCCCCCAGCGAACGGCCGTCGCTAGTCCAGAATTGGGTATGGAGAGAGCAATGAAATCGCCGCTCCGTGTCCTCTATCTGGAAGATGACCCCAGAGACGCGGAGCTTGTTCAGGAGACACTCGCTGCCGACGGCATTGAGTCCGAGATCGTCAGAGTTGAAACTGAGTCCGAGTTTGTTCTCGCTCTCAAACAAGGCGGTTTTGAATTGGTTCTCGCTGATTACACTCTTCCATCCTTCGATGGACTTTCGGCACTCGAAATCGTCCAGAAGGACTGGCCTGAGTTGCCTTTGATTTTTGTCTCTGGAACGTTGGGTGAAGAGCTCGCCATCGAAGCCCTAAAAAAAGGTGCGACTGATTATGTGTTCAAGACGCGCTTATCCAGAATCGTACCTTCAGTGCAACGGGCTTTAAGGGAGGCCGGGGAACGCAGCGATCTCATTCGAGCGCAAGAAGCTCTACTCCAAAGTGAAGCCTACTTGGCGGAGGCACAAAGAATTAGTCACATCGGTAGCTTCGGTTGGGATGTCGCCAGCGGCAGGATTTACTGGTCGCAGGAAACGTATCGTATTTTCGACCTCGATCCGGCAAGTGAACCGGCGTTAGAATTCGTGTTGGATCGAACTCACCCGGACGATAGGGCGATGGTCCAGCAACTGATCGACCGGGTTTCAAATGAGAAAACCGATTTCGATTTCGAACACCGCTTGTTACTGCCGAACGGATCTGTCAGGTACGTGCGGGTCGCGGGCCGTCCTGCGAAAGCTAAGTCAGGGAACTTGGAATTCATGGGACTGGTCTCAGACATAACTGAACGCAAACTAGGCGAGGAGGCGCTGCAAAAGGCGCAAGCGGAGCTCGCCCATGTCACCAGGGTATCTACCTTGGGCGAGCTGACCGCGTCCATTGCGCATGAAATCAATCAACCGTTGGCTGCAATCGTCGGTAATGCCAACGCCGGGCTCCGCTGGTTGTCGAAGGAGTCACCCGATCTCGACGAAACCCGCGACGCGATTCGTCGCATCATTCGCGACGGGAATCGAGCCGGTGACGTGATTTCGAGAATGCGGGCGCTCTTCAAGAAGGCTCCGATGACGAGGGAGCGATTTGATCTGAATGATGCCATAGAAGACGTCGTGGCCCTAACCCAAGGCGAGGCGCAAAGGAATCGCGTTCTTGTGCGAACCAGGCTTGGTGGCGATGTGCCGTTGATTTTGGGAGACAGAGTCCAATTGCAACAAGTGGTGCTCAATCTCCTGATCAATGCGATCGAAGCGATGAGTGCTATGAATAAAGGGCGGCGAGAACTTCTGGTCAGCACTGAAAAAATGACCGACACAAAAGCCGCGGCAAGCGCAAGCAATTCTTATATGGCCGAGTCTGCCTATGTTTTGGTAGCCGTGCGCGATTCCGGTCCAGGCCTGCACAGCGACAGCCTGAACCAACTTTTCACTGCGTTCTATACAACTAAACCCAAAGGGCTCGGCATGGGCCTCGCGGTTAGCCGATCGATTATTGAAGCCCACGAGGGCCGGTTGGAAGCCATCTCCAACGATGGCCCTGGCGCTACCTTTCAGTTCACGCTGCCGGTTTTGCGTCGTTGACTGCCGGGCTCTGGTAACGTCACTATTTTGCGCGCTGCGCTTCCCTTATCTTGGCGAGTCCCAACAAGTACGCCAGTCGAGCATCGTATTCATCGCAGATGGGTGAGCTGCCGTTCGGTTCTACCCATTCGGGATGCTGCGACCGCAATGAGGCACGGATCAGCGCCCGCAATTCAGTGTAGCTGTGGACTTTTTTTTCGGACTTCACGACGAGGATATCTCCTAAGGCTGAGGCCGCGTGGCAAGCCGTATAGGTTCAGGCTGGTGATGCAACTCGGTTGCGGTCAGCGCACGCCAAACCCCGCACCAGATATTGCTGGGACCGGACCATACTCGTTGCCACATCGCACGCCGCCGAGCTCGGCTCGCAGCTTTCTTGTCCTGCATTGCCAGCAAGTAGCCAAGAGCGCCGCTCTGGGTAAGGGTCGGGATCGCTGCGGTATCAGGGAACCGCAGGCGATATTCATGAACAGTGTCGATCGTCCGATACATAGTCTTCCTTTTGTTAACCGTTGTTGCGTTTCAAAAGGCTAGAATCAGTTTCCATGCCAGCCGCTCGTTGTATATCGTAAGTACCTTGTAATAAATTAGTTACGACGATTGCTCGTGCGGCGACCATGCGAGACCAATTCTTGGACGTTCGAAGAATCGTTCGGGCCCGACGAGGGTAGGGCGAGGCTCCGGAATTAGTGTCGGTATTCGCAACCGAAAACGCTCGCCCTTATCGTTCGCATGTTATGCCTGAAAGCTGCCGAGCCGTGGTTTTATCGTGTGGCAACGTCATCGGCCAGAGTCCGAAATTTGCTATCTGCTATTTGCTATCTGTCATTGCCGCGTTGCGGCCCGAGTCACCCCTTAGTTATCCCCAACCACTCCGCCATGTGCACAAGCTCTACGAGCGACTGGGCTCGCATTTTCTGCATCACTTTGGCTCGCTGTATCTTTACGGTGATCTCGCTAGTTCCCAATTCACTTGCGACCTGCTTGTTCAAGAGGCCCCGAACTACCCAGCTCATTACTTCGCGCTCGCGTTGAGTCAGTGTGTCATAACGATTCCGAAGCTCTGCCATTTTCGAATACCTGGCCTTTGATTCGGCATCTTTCTTGATCGCCTCGTGGATGGCGTCGAGCAGCTCCTGATCTTGGAAGGGTTTGGTGAGAAACTCCACCGCTCCTGCCTTCATCGCCCGCACAGTAGTCGGGATATCGCCGTGCCCGGTGATGAAGATAATTGGAATTTGATTATCGCCGGCGGTTAACTCCTGCTGCAACGCCAAGCCGTTTTGGTCCGGTAGCCGCACATCTAGGACGAGGCACGAGGGTGCGTCAGTTGGGCTCTGCCCTAGAAATTCTCGCGCCGATGAAAATGTCTCAACTCGGAAACCGGCTGCCCGGATTAAGCTGCTAAGCGCCTCACGAACCGAAATGTCGTCATCAACGACATAGACTACGGGGTGAACCGGTTTTCCGGTTGGTTTGGTGCTCGGCTTCAAAGTTCGTCTCCGCGTAGAATAAGATTTTAGAAAAGGCGTTGCAACCATTGACCGTTCGCCCACGGTTGGTGGGGCGACGCCCGCGAATGACCAATCGATGTAAAAGAAGAGTTTTGGGTGCGCTGTCTGATCGCACGGTTAGGCTGTTAATCGCGCCGAGCCGTGGTTCATCGCGTGCCACGGTTCGGCGCGGCCTTGGTCATCGATCGGCTGGCGTTTGTGCGGTGAACCCTTTTTCAGCCGCCCGAACCAGCTGCCCGGTTCACTAATTCGATCTTAGCGCCACTTCCACTGCGTTAAGGAGCGTGTCGTCGGTAAAAGGTTTCAACAGGCAATCGATGGCGCCGTCTGCCATCATCCGCTCGCGCAAGGCCTCGGTTTCATGAGCTGTCACAAAGACAATCGGTATCGAGTGGCCGGCGATCTTCAGTTCCCTTTGCAGGTCAGGTCCGCTCATGCCATCTAGTCTGACGTCAAGAATCAAGCAGTCCGCAGAGTCGAGCCGGGGTGAGTCCATAAATTCTTCCGCAGAAGAATAGGTGATCACGCGAAAGCCAACTGACTTCAGCAAGCTTTCCACTGATTCTCGGACCGAGATGTCATCGTCGACAACGGCGATCAGGGATGTACGGCTAGCCCGTGGAAGCATTTGTTAAGGATGCCGGATCTAGGAAGGCGTGGCTATAATACCTTGGTATGATCGGCGAGTAATGCCTCTATTTCAGCGTGTGGATTGATTAGCAACCGCTACTCTTATTTACCAAACATAAAACGCGTTCCGCCACGGAAGCTAGTTTTCCGGTGGAATTGACCGTTCGGATAATTCCTTCATACCAAGGTATGATAGATCGTTCGGGCTGCATCGAGTAGCCTCATTGCACGTCTTGGTGATCTGCCAATTTGACGATTGGCAAATAGACCAGACGGCCCAGAAACCCCAAACCGCGGCTGCTAACTAGATGATAGAAACGATGTTGCAACCATTAAGCTAATCAAGTGGCGGCTCGAGTTTCAGCCGTCGCTCCGCTAGGGCGCGACAAGCTCTATGAAGCCGCTTGCCAGGCTAAAGAAAGGGATGACTCATGAATCATGAACCTGTTCCCCAAGTCTACGTTGTGGATGACGACGATTCCGTGCGCGAGGCTCTAAGTAGTTTGATTCGGTCCGCAGGTCTCAGCGTAAGAACCTTCGCTTCTGCAAGCGAGTCGTTAGGAGGTTTGAAGAAGGAACGACCAGGTTGCTTAGTGTTGGACATTCAACTTCCCGACATTAACGGTTTCGAGCTGCAGCAGCGTCTCGCCACCGACGATATTCAGATTCCGATCATCTTTCTTACAGGCCATGGAGACATTCCGATGTCTGTGCGGGCGATTAAGGCCGGCGCCGTAGAATTTCTGACCAAACCCTTTGACGACGAATATCTGTTGGAGACGATCCGGACCGCCATCGCGCGAGACAGCAAGCGAGAGGCGGGCGGAGTAAGCGCATTTGAGGCCGCGGACGCAAGTGACTGGCAGGTGGCCACGACTTCAAGAGTAGTTCCGGACCAGGCGGAGATAGTGACGTCTTCGTTGTACAAACAGAACGGGAGAACCGCGAATGCCAACGGCGAAATCATCGGTCAAAGTCCAGTTTGCCGGCAGATTATGAAACAGATCGAGATGGTGGCGCCCACAGATGCCACCGTTCTGATTTTAGGTGAGACTGGGACCGGTAAAGAGCTAATTGCGCGCGAACTCCACCGACGCGGTCGACGGAAGGAGAAGCCATTAGTTCGAGTCAATTGCGCTTCTATCCCGAAAGAATTGTACGAAAGCGAATTCTTTGGTCACGCGCGAGGAGCCTTCACGAGCGCAGTCAAGGACCGGGTTGGCCGGTTTGAGGCGGCGGCAGGCGGGACGTTATTCCTGGACGAGATTGGCGAGATCCCTTTAGAGCTGCAGAGCAAATTGCTCCGTGTCCTGCAGGAAAAATGTTATGAGAGGGTAGGAGAGGACAAAACCCGACGCTCGGATGTGCGTATCGTCGCCGCCACCAACCGGGACTTGAAGAAAGAGGTCGCTGCCGGCCGCTTTCGCGAAGACTTGTATTATCGTTTGAATGTCTTTCCAATTAATGTCGCTCCCCTTCGCGAACGCAAGGAGGACATTCCGATGCTTGCAGCCCACTTCGTCGAGTTGGCGGTGAAGGAGCTCGGATGCGTGCGGCCGCGATTAACTCGGGCGGGTATCGAAAATCTGCAAAACTATGACTGGCCAGGTAATATTCGAGAGCTGAGAAACGTAATCGAACGAGCCGCAATCTTCGCCCAAGGCGGCGCCTTAGAGTTTGATCTGTCGATTGCCGGGTCCGATCCAACTCGTTTTGAGCCGGTTGACCATGAGGGAGTAGAACAAGAATTTCTCACGGATGCGGAAATGAGGCGTCGCGAGCGAGAGAATCTGTTCGCCGTGTTGCGAAAGACGGGGTGGAAAATCAAAGGTGTTGACGGAGCGGCAGAGCTGCTCGGTATAAAGCCGACCACGCTAATTTCTCGGATCGAAAAAATGGGACTGAAGAGATCGCTTTTAAAAGAGGATGTTGGAGATCTCTGCCCATGAAGCTAGCCGGCATCCACCATGTCACGGCCATCGCTTCAGACCCAGCTGCCAACGCTGCTTTCTACACCGAGGTACTCGGATTGCGGCTAGTCAAGAAGACCGTTAACTTTGACGACCCGAGCACCTACCATCTTTACTATGGGGACGATATTGGTACTCCCGGTACGATATTAACTTTTTTCCCTTGGCCGAACGCGCGGCAGGGGACTCCCGGAGTTGGACAAGTGACCGGATTCGCTTTTCAGGCGCCACTCGGCAGTCTGTCGTTTTGGCGTAAACATCTCGAAAGTGCCGGTCTGGCAATTGCAGATGAAGGCAGACGTTTCGGAGAAGAGTTTATCGCGATCCAGGATCCGGATGAATTCGTAGTGGAGTTTATTGAAACAGCGGAGGCCGCTTCTACACCGCCGGCGCGAGGCACAACAATTCCACCGGAATACGCGTTAAGGGGTTTTCACGGATCCACACTTTCACTAGAGGCCCAAGAAAAAACCGGCGCAATCTTGACGCAGCTTATGGGCGCCGTCCTGGAAACGAGTGAGGGTAACCGCTTTCGTTATACTTTGGGGGAAGGGCCAGCTCGAGCGCGAGTCGATCTACTCTGTCTACCAGCGGGTCGATGGGGCACGGGCGGCACCGGCATCGTTCATCATATTGCCTGGCGAACACCAGATGATGCCTCCCAACTGACCGCTAGAAACGAGCTGGTTTCAGCAGGATTGAATGTTTCACCCGTGATCGATCGAAACTACTTCCACTCGATCTATTACCGCGAACCGGGAGGCGTTTTGTTCGAAATTGCCACCGATCCACCCGGGTTCGCAGTGGATGAACCGCTCGACGCACTCGGCTCAAAGCTCATGTTACCGGAGTGGCTGGAAACTCATCGAGCCGTACTGGAAGCCACTTTGCCGCCACTCAAGTAAACATTTCACAACAAGCTCACAAAGACGGACTATTTCACAGAAAGGTCGCAAAGGCCACAAAGACCGATTTCAAGGAAGCTAAAAGTCTGTCTCTGCGGCCTTTGTGGCCTTGTTGTGAACTATTCTCTCTTCATCCTTTGTGATCTCGTTGTGAATTTTCAAGTGACATGATCGGTATGGGCACACAGTTTCAACATTTTTACCGACCTGCCGCAGCAGCGGCGTCCTACCATTTGCTCCTATTGCATGGGACTGGTGGGGATGAGCAAGACATGGTGCCGCTCGGTGACCTGATTGCGCCCGGCGCCGGCATAATTAGTCCGCGAGGTCAGGTAATCGAGAATGGAGCTCCAAGATTCTTCCGGCGTTTTGCCGAAGGCTTTCTCGATGTCGACGATTGGCGGCAACGTTCGGAGGCTTTAGCGGATTTTGTTGCGAGCATTTGCGCCCAGCATGGGATTGTGGCAAACACGCTCTTTGCGGTCGGTTACTCGAACGGAGCGAATATTGCCCAGGGCCTCCTGTTGCTTCGGCCGGAGGTGCTGGGTGGCGCCATTCTGTTTCGTCCGATGTTTATCACCGACGATGTTCCGATGCAGGATCTGACCGAACGACCGGCTTTATTACTCGGAGGCAGTAACGATCCGATTATTCCGTCCGAAGACTTGCCGCGAATCACGCAACAACTGCAGAAGCGCGGCGCGCCCGTAACCGCCAAAACTGTTCGAGCCTCTCACGGACTAGTGCAAGACGACATCTTACTCGCGCAACAATGGCTGAACCGCGGATGAACGCTGATAAAGGCAGATGATATTATCCGTAGATTACACAGATTACGCAGATTTCGGGTTCAAGGCCTTACCAGTCTATGTGGATAAAAACGTCGTCTGCCGGGCTCGCAGTTTCTGTCGCCGCCTGACGGCGTTGCAAACCTTTAACCGAAATCTGCGTAATCTGCGGATAATAAATGTTCTTCGACTGGCTTATTCGCGTTAATTCGGGTGTATTCGCGGTTTATTTTGTTTTGTTCTTACCTCATCTTGCGACAGTGGATCTAAGTATCATTTTTGTCGCTGCGGTCGTCGTTGAAGTATTGGCGCTAAAATTAATCCCGCACGCGAAACGGGTGACCCGGTTCGTGGTGATGTCGGTCTTCTTCTCTGTCGACACGCTCTTAATCGTCGCGTTAATTGGTTCCCCGCTGTCGCCGGTGTTTCGGCCGAAAGATCTGCCGCGCGAGTTTTGGCTCCAGATCTTGACTTGTGTCTGGTGGGCATTGGCTGCGCGGGAGCTCATCGCACTGTTGAAGCTGCTCGCTAGATTTCAAAAGGCTGCTGTCGAAAACAAATTGCTATTCGACGTCATCTCGGCGGCTGTCTACGTGTGTTCTGCGCTGGCCATGATGGGTTTTGTGTTTGGCTGGCCGCTCCAGGGTCTGTTGGCCACCTCCGGTATTATCGCCATCGTGCTCGGGTTAGCGCTGCAAAGTACTTTAAGTGATCTCTTCTCCGGAATTTCATTGACGATCGAAAAACCGTATGAGCTCGGAGACGATATTCTGCTTGAAGGCGGCATTGAAGGTCAGGTGGTTGAAGTGAACTGGCGTTCAACCCATTTGCGAAATGGGGCCAATGATCGGGTCATCATCCCGAATAGCGCGATCGCTAAGATGCGGATACAAAATCATAGCGCGGGTACCAAGCGCTATAGCGGCACTTTGAGTGTGACGGTCGATAGCAGGAATGAAGTGGATGTAACGATGGAGCTGCTTAAACAGGCGGCGATGACTTGCACGAAAATTCTGAGGCAACCACCAACCAAGGTCAATGCAACCGACATCAAAGGTGACCGAGTTACCTACGACGTTTCCTTTAATACCGCGACATTTAATGATGCGGGAGAAGCGAAATCGGAGCTCATCTCTCAAATCTACAAAAGGGCCCGTCCAGTCGCAGCGAAAGAAGCGCAAACAGAATCCTTGTCTGCCGTCCAGGCATTCACTGCCAGCCCCATTCTTTTCTTCCCAGAAACTGAGATACTCGACCATCTTCGTTTTTTTGATCCACTAAGTTCATCGGAGAAGGCTGGGCTAAGCGAAAAAATGGGGCGACAGCACTTTCAGGTCGGCGAGAAACTTTTGACTCAGGGAGAAAAAAGTGACGCGATCCACTTTGTTTTCATGGGGGTCATCCAAGTGAGCCATCAGATAACCGATGGAAGAACACTGGAAGTACACAAGGTTGGCCCTGGCGACTCGTTCGGTCAGCTTTCGATTCTGACCGGTACGCCTTCGCCTGCTAGCTTTAACGCAGTCACTTCGGGCCTATTGCTGCAGTTCAAGGCCGAAGATCTCAAGCCGATTATTGCGGCCAGACCGGAGTTGGCCGAGGAACTGTGTCACTACGTTTCGAAGATGCAAGAATTCATTGCTAGCTTCGAGCGATCGGCGCTGCAGCCGATTATAGCCCAACAGCATGACTTGATCTGGCGGGTCAAAAGTTTCTTTCGGCTTGGCGACCGACCTTTTGGCGGTTAGCAATCTCGATGCGCTTACTCGCGGCAATGAGAAGGACGTCATCGAAGGAGCACCTATCGCAGACGCTCTGGTATGGACCTTAATCGAAGCCGATATTATCTGCGTAAATCTCCGTCCATCTGCGGTTCGTCTTTTCTCTGTGTCCTTGGCCGACGTTGCTAACGGGGGAGATGGGGCGACCTGTCCGCCATAGTGAGGGGAATGCGGGACGACGGAGGAAGTCTGCTCCGTGGTGCATAAGTCTCCGTAAAATTCGCGAATTCTCGTGAGTAAACGCGAATTTTCGCGAGAAGATCCGGGTTCCAGATTTCGTCCGACCGATTTTTCGTCTGCGTATTAAGCTTAGTCTCCAAAGCTCCGCGGACGCCGGGGTTTCCACCGAGACTACTCGTTCGGACCGGTCGGGATCACTGCTTTTAGCGTGGTGTGGCATGTATCCAGCTTAGCGAACCGGTGAAAATGGATATGCTAGCGAGTCCGTCCAAAGTCAGTTTTGCAGGAGCGGGAAAGCCGCATAGAAACGGAAGTCAAGACCTGTCGCGCAGTAGTCTGCGGAGGCGGGAGACGAGCCCTTCGGATAACACTCCGTTAGAACAGATCCGAGTCGTTATCGCTGACGATCACCCGGTTGCCCGACAAGGACTGTCGGCAATACTGGGATCGTTGGACGATGTCAAAGTTGTGGCTGAAGCCGCAGATGGCGAAGAGGCTTGCCGATTCTATTATCAATATTCTCCCGACGTCTTGATCGTAGATCTCAGGATGCCGAAAAAAGATGGACTACAGGTGGTTGACGAACTGATGTCGGCTCGGCCCCCAAAACCTCGGATCATCGTAATCACAACCTATGAAGATGAGGAGGATATCCGGCGGGCGGTGAAAGCGGGAGCAAAAGGGTACCTGGTAAAAGTCGCCGATTGCGAACAGATCGAAGCCACGATACGCGCGGTTGCGGCTGGCGGCAGCCTGTTCCCGACGTCGATTAGCTTAAAACTGGTGGAGGCAGTGGCGCGGCCGGAGCTGAGCAAGCGTGAACTTGATGTTCTCCATTTTATCGCGACCGGCAAAAGCAATAAGGAAATAGGTGCGGTGCTTTATATCAGTGAGTTGACGGTTAAAGGTCACGTTAGGTCTATTCTGGAAAAGCTTGGCGCCAAGGGTCGTTCTGAGGCCATCGCGATAGCGGTTAGGCGTGGGCTGATTCAAACGCAGGGGTAGCAACGAAGTGGAGGCTCGTTTATCGCCTGGGCCGGCAGTCGCGGGATTGAAAAACGCGGAGTCACCCAAATTGCCCTGACTCATGAGAGTGGATGACCAGCTCCGGAGGAGCGAAATCTCTATAGCCACGGCAATGCACACGCGATCAGCTCCGTTAGGAGCGGCATCTAATAGCATGCGGCTGCGGCTCCAAACTAGATATCGCTTCTACGGAAATGACCCGCTCATTGCTTGGTTAGCTATAAAGAACGGCTCCTACGGAGCCGTTTTTCGAAAGTCTGCTCAAGACTACAATGAGTCGCAACTTTGAAGGGGATCCTTCAGTGATTGAAAAGCTAGAGCACGAGGAACTGGAAGCCGCCATGGTTCGTGAGCGAGAACCCTTCGCTCAGCAGCGGGTTGCTCAACTGGCTAAGGCGAACGCAGCCTTGCGTGATTTTCTCGATCGGCTCGCTTCTGTCCCCCAGCTGGATGAGTTCATTGGTCAAGTAATGGCAGCGATGACGGGACAGCTAGGTGCGGTTTCATCCACGCTGTCCCTGTTCGGAGCGGATGACCAGACACTGACACTCAAGTTGATCTACCAGGACGGAAGGGTCCGGTCGCTGGATGAAATAGGATATCCAAATCACATACGCAGTATCAAACGGGACGAGCTTATGGCGTCCGGGTTGGTCCAGTGTATCAGCCTATTACCGCTCGATAGTCCACTGGCGACCCGGTTGCCGGAGGGGGTACGCGCTTATCTAGCCGGCATAGGAGTCAAGTCGGTGTTAGTCATTCCGTTGAGTTCTAAGGGTCGCGTCAATGGTATGCTGAGTTTTCGATTTATTCATGAGCGCGCGTTTCAAGAAGAAGATCTCGAAATAGCCAGGGCTTTAGCAACGCAGGCAAGCTTGGCTATTCAGCTTGCGCGATTGGCGAGAACAGCAAAGGAATCCGCGGTGCTCGAGGAGCGAAACCGGTTGGCCAGCGAGATTCATGATTCATTGGCCCAGAGTTTCGCCGGTATCTCTATGCAACTTTCTGCCGCGGGACGAGCGATGGCCAGAAAAAGTAAAGACGCACAACAGTACGTCGAACGGGCCAATGAATTGGCGAGATTCGGGCTGTCGGATGCGCGCCGTTCTGCCCTTAGCCTGCGCTCTAATGAGATCGAGGAGGGTGGATTGATTGAAGCCCTGCGCAAGTTGGCCGAGCGTTCGAACATTCCGGGCCTCATAAACTGTTCATTTCAGGCCAGCAGGGTAGACGAAAAAGCCTTGTCACCACAGGTTCAACACGATCTGTTACGAATCGGTCAGGAAGCGATCAGCAACGCGCTCCGCCATGCGCAACCTACGGAGATCAGGGTTAGCCTGCGCCTGAATCCGCGAAACCTGGTGCTTAAGGTCACCGATAACGGCTCTGGACTAGCTAAGGCCCGGCTGGTAAGCGGAGGTCAAGGTTTCGGATTTGTCAATATGCGGGCGCGGGCTAAGAGCCTAGGCGCCACGTTGGAAGTTCGGAGTAAACCCGGCTGCGGCACCAGCGTTATTGTGCGCCTGGCGAACTCGCCCGAGGCTCGTTCGCATGACAAATGACAAATGAGAAAGTTGGCCATCGGCGCTTGTCCGGGAAATTAACGAGTTCAGTTGTTTCTGCGGAACGCTTTTCTCGTGATCGCGGCTGACCCTAATTTGTCATTTGTGATCTGTGATTTGTCATTCGGACGAGCCTCAGGCGAGTCCGATGAGCTAGTTCTCGTCTCCTTCTAACGAGCAAGGGGAAACACCTTTCTCAAATCGGAGCCCAGGCGTAACCTGTAGTCGATTACCCCGCGCGGACCGCTCCATGAAGTCCTCTCCAGTCAACGTGATTCGGGTTCTTATTGCAGATGATCACCCGGTAGTGCGCGAAGGATTGGCCGCTATTCTGCGGTCTGAACGAGACATCCAAGTTGTCGCAGAGGCTGCGGATGGGGTGCACGCTTGCGCACTATATGATCAGCATCTCCCGGACGTGGTTATTCTAGACCTGCGGATGCCGCGGAAGGATGGACTCCAAGTAGTTACAGAGCTCATGTCCAGCCGCCGGCCTAAGCCTCGCATCATAGTCATGACCACGTTTGAAACCGAAGAGGATGTACGCCGGGCATTGCAAGCGGGCGCGAAAGGTTACCTGGTGAAAGGGGCATTGCCCGAACAAATCCTCGAGACGGTTCGTCGAGTTGCTGGTGGAGAGGCTTTGGTGCCAGTTAGCATCGCTTCAGTTTTGACCGAATCATTGAGTCGTCCTGAGCTTTCACCTCGGGAATTCCAAGTTTTACGCCAGATGGCGGCCGGGGACAGTAACAAGGAAATCAGCCAAAAGCTAAATATCACGGAACATACGGTGAAAGCTCACGTAAAGGCGGTACTGCTAAAGTTGGGCGCAGTAGGCAGGACCGAGGCGATTGCCATCGCCATGAAACGGGGACTACTCCGAGAATCTTAAAGCTCGGATTGATATCTCGGTTAGCTTCCGGAGACAGGCGCGCCATTTTGCTTTGTGCGCCTTTCTAGGGTCGGATCGTCGCAAGACCTCCTCGATCAGCAAAGGATGGTCAGACAAGGTCTTAGTGGGTTGGACTTTGAGTCGTCTATTCATAACTTTTCAATGAACGCGGGGAGCTTGTCTACCTGCATTTTAAGCCTCGGCAGTGGTTAACCATCCAGGGAATGAGACGGTTTTCATGCCTGACAACGCGGTTCCTGTGGGGCGGCCATTCATCGCCAAAGCAGAATCATAGGCTGCATGGAAAAGGGCGTAACAGACGGACAATTCCTCCCGATCCTTAGGCGTGTATACCACCACGGCGCCCGCGGGCATCAAGCCAAAAGAGCTCAGATAGTGAGGCTCCGCCCA
>JAFAIO010000443.1 GCA_019236675.1 Verrucomicrobiota bacterium | reverse complement strand
CATTGACCCCCCGTCTGGCCTTTCTATATTTCAGCAAATATGGCACTTCCAGTCGGTTCCAAAGCCCCAGATTTCGAGCTCAGCACTAAGAATGCGGAGGGTATTAAGCTGGTTAAACTCAGCAACAATTTTGGTAAGAACAACACGTTACTGCTCTTTTTCCCGATGGCTTTTACCAGCGTCTGTACGACAGAAATGTGCAGCGTCTCCGCTGGGCTTATGACCTACGACGGTCTAAACGCCGTCGTTTATGGTATCAGCGGCGATAGCCCGTTTTCCCTAGAGACTTGGGCCAAGGAAGCCAAAATTACCGTTCCTTTGCTGAGCGACTATGAGCACGCGGTAACGAAAGCCTACGACGTGGCATACACTAGCTTTCTACCAAGCGCGAATTTGCCGTTCGGAGGAGTAGCCAAACGTTCCGCCTTTGTGATCGATCGGGACGGCGTCATCCAATACTCCGAGAGCTCGGATGACCCCAAGGTTGTTCCTGACTTTGAAGCGATCGGGCTGAAATTCAAGGAGTTAGCGTAGAGATGTTATCGTCGCAGACAGTCCGCTCATTTCGATATCACCAAGGGAAAACGTCGAAATTTTACTCGTTGCCGGCGCTGGAAGAGGCCGGTCTCGCGCAGATCTCTCGTCTGCCCGTCAGCATCCGGATCGTTTTGGAGTCCGTGCTCCGGAACTGTGACGGCAAAAAGATCGCGGAAAAAGATGTCCTTAATCTGGCGCGGTGGAACGCAAAGAAACCGGCGGATGAAGAGATCCCATTCATCGTAGCGCGCATTGTGCTGCAAGATTTTACCGGCGTACCCTTGCTGGTAGATCTGGCCGCGATGCGGGATGCGGTCGCGGCGCTGGGCAAAGATCCTAAGCTGATCGAACCGCTCGTGCCGGTTGATCTGGTCGTCGATCACTCGGTCCAAGTCGACTTTGCCGGATCCGCTGAAGCGTTAAGCTTAAACCTGGATTACGAATTCAAACGTAACCGGGAACGTTACCAATTCCTAAAGTGGGGCCAACAAGCCTTTGAGACCTTCAAGGTTGTTCCGCCGGGCATCGGGATCGTGCACCAGGTAAATCTTGAGTATCTGGCCAAAGGGGTGATTAGCGCCGTTTCGGCCGGAGAAGAGGTCTGCTATCCAGATACGTTAGTGGGGACGGATTCTCACACCACGATGATCAACGGCCTTGGGATCGTGGGTTGGGGCGTTGGTGGTATCGAGGCGGAAGCCGGTATGCTTGGACAACCCGTCTATTTCCTGACACCCGAGGTTGTCGGTGTCCATCTGACGGGCAAATTGAAGGAAGGAGTAACGGCAACCGATTTGGCGTTGCGAGTCACACAGATGTTGCGGGCGGCGAAAGTGGTCGGGAAGTTTGTTGAATTTTACGGCGAAGGCGCCGCTTCGTTACCGCTTCCGGACCGGGCAACGATTGGCAACATGGCGCCAGAGTACGGCGCGACTATGGGCTTTTTCCCGGTCGACTCGGAATCGATCAGTTATTGTCGCCAGACCGGGCGGTCCGAGGAAATGGCTGACCGCTTCGAACAATATTTCCGGGCTCAGCAGTTGTTCGGCATGCCGCAAAAAGGGCAGATCGACTACAGCGTCGACCTGGAGTTGGACTTGGGTTCAGTGCAACCGAGCGTAGCTGGTCCGAAACGGCCGCAAGATCGTATTGATCTGGACCATCTGGGATCCAATTTCCATGAGCTCTTTAGCAAGCCCGCTAAAGAGGGCGGGTACGGCAAAAGCGAGGATGCACTAGCCGAGAAGGTGACCGTGTCGGTAAATGGCAACCAACCGGCTGGTTCCGAGAAGAAGGGACCCGTCGGCCACGGCAGCGTACTGATAGCGGCGATTACCAGTTGTACGAATACGAGCAATCCGAGCGTGATGTTGGCGGCCGGCTTGCTGGCTAAGAAAGCGGTTGAGCGCGGGTTAAAGGTCAATCCCACCGTAAAGACTTCGTTGGCGCCGGGTTCGCGAGTTGTAACCGACTATCTGGCTAAAACAGGGTTACAACCATTTCTCGATCGTCTTGGCTTCAATATCGTTGGTTACGGCTGCACCACTTGTATCGGTAATTCCGGACCGTTACATCCGAATATCGAACAGGCGATCTCGGAAAACGACTTCGTGGCCGCTTCGGTGCTTTCAGGCAATCGAAACTTCGAAGCTCGGGTGCATCAGAGTATCAAAGCAAATTTCCTGATGTCACCGCCGTTGGTTGTGGCTTTTGCCTTGGCTGGACGAGTCGATATCGATCTGACTAATGAACCTCTGGGCAAGGACGCCGATGGCAAAGAAGTCTATCTGCGTGAGATTTGGCCGAGCCTGAGTGAGGTGCGGGATGCCATGGCCTCAGCGCTTTCGCCGGATGTTTTCCGCAAACTGTACAGCGATTTTGCCGGTCAGAATCCGAAATGGAATGAGATCCCCGGGACAGCAGGAGTCGTTTATCAATGGGACGAAAACAGCGATTACATCCATAATCCGCCCTATTTTAGCGGCTTCTCGCTCGAGGTCGGCGACATTGCGGATATCGTCGGAGCCCGCCCCTTGGGAATCTTTGGTGATTCCGTAACCACCGATCACATTTCTCCGGCGGGAGCAATCAAACAGACCTCACCGGCAGGGCAATACCTGATCGCCAGGGGGGTTAAGCCAGTCGATTTCAATAGCTACGGGAGCCGGAGAGGGAACGATTTGGTGATGACTCGTGGCACTTTTGCCAATGTTCGGATCAAGAATTTGATGGTGCCGGGAGTGGAAGGCGGTGTGACCACCTATTATCCGGATGGGGAACAAATGGCGATCTATGATGCCGCGGTTCGCTACCGGGAAAGCGGCGTGCCGCTGATGGTGATCGCCGGCCATGAGTACGGGACAGGCTCCAGCCGCGATTGGGCGGCTAAGGGCACGCTTTTGCTGGGGGTAAAAGCAGTGGTTGCGCAGAGCTTCGAGCGGATCCACCGCTCGAACTTGGTTGGTATGGGCATTTTGCCGTTACAATTTCCGGACGAAGTAAGCGCGCAATCTCTGAATCTTGATGGGTCGGAAATATATAGTGTGACCGGTTTGACCAACCAAATTCGGCCGCGGCAAAAAGTGCAACTGAAGATTGAACGAAAAGATGGTCGTTCAGAGACCATTGAAGTGATACTGCGGATCGACACTCCTATCGAAGTCGACTACTATCGCCAAGGTGGAATCTTGTCTTATGTGCTTCGCGAATTGGTAAAGACTGGTTAGAAGTGTTTTGCAGGCGAAGGATAAGGTGAAGCGAAAGCGCGAAGCGACCTGCTGTTCGATGAAGAAAGTTATCAAAGGCCTCGGTTATCTAGCGGTAATCGTCATGGGTATTACGGCTACCTTCGTTCTGGCGCATATGTGGCGGGTGGAGGAATATGGAAGGCATCGGGTCTCTATTCGCGACAACCGGCTCGATTCAAGACCTGAGGGAGAATCGTCGCCGAACGTCCCGGCGAAGAGCGGGCAATAGAAGGGACCGGTTTGAGTCGGGCAACCGATGAACTCGATCGCGGGAGCTCGCCGAAATTTGGTCCTCCATAACCTTCTTTATTCAGGGCTCGCTTGGGTGTAGCTGGTGACGGCGGATACTTGAGATCCGCAATTTGTAAATGCCAACTTCTGTCGCTGACCCCTGGGCAGCGCGATTTGAAAGCGGGGGTCGTTTGGGCATCGCAAGACCGGCGAGCTGAAAAACTTGAAATAAACGTGAGCATTTTGCTTTACTAGTAAACGACCGCTGAGGCAGAATCTGCGCTCTTTAGCTCATGCAAAGTCGTGGGGCCTGGTGTACGAAAGCGGCCACCTATCAAGTGCGTTTACCGGGTGTTTTGGTCGCAAGGTCTCCTGATAACAAAAACGGCGATGAACGTGCATCTAAACATGGGGGTTGACATGTTTTCTATCCTCAGCACAGATGTCCACGCCTCACTTGCAGATTGAATGGGGAAAATGGAACCTCCAAAGATTGTAATCATAGGGTTGGACTCGGCGACTTGGGATCTGATGGGGCCGTGGATCGCGGAAGGCCGATTACCGAACCTGGCAAAGTTGACAAGTAATGGGGTTTCTGGTGAGCTGGAATCTGCGGTCCCGCCGCTGACGCCGCCGGCATGGACCTCGTTCATGACGGGGAAGAACCCAGGGAAGCACGGGATATTTTATTTTCTGGAACCGCAGCCTGGGACTTACGCTATGCGGTACGCGAACGCGGGGTCAAGGCGGTCAAAAACGGTATTTAGGTTGCTTTCCGAGGGCGGGTTGACTGTCAGCTCTGTCAATATCCCGTTTACTTATCCACCGGAGCAATTGAACGGGTTCCAGATCTCCGGGATGGACGCGCCCTCTGAGCAAAGCGCCTTTGTTCAGCCACCGGAGCTTAAGGCGGAGTTGGAGGAAGTTGTCGGGAAAATTCGCTTCGATATTACGCATCTCGGGTTCATGTCCACCAATGAACGCCGTGAACAAGTGCTGGCGGAAATGGAGCAGGTGGATCAGCAGTGGGCCAAAATCGGATTGCATCTGCTCGATACCCACCCGACCGACCTGATGATGTTCACGTTTATGTCGATCGACACCGTGCAGCATCATTTCTGGCAGTACATGGATGAGAGCCATTTTATGTACGACGCCGAAGGGGCAACCAGATTTCGAGATGCGGTTCTTCGAGTTTATCAACGGCTCGATACGATCTTGGGTAAGTTTTTGGAACGCTTGCCTGAGGACACGACAGTGATGGTCGTATCTGACCACGGGGGAGGACCGGTCTCAGACCGCGCCGTTTATCTAAATCGTTTTCTGGCTCGGCTCGGATTGTTGACTTACCAAACGAAGAATGAATCGGCTTTCGGCCGGGCCAAACGACAGATCGTCCGGGCGGTCTACAAAATTCTGTATGGGACCTTGGGTCCCAAGCAAAAGAAGTTTCTTGCCGGGTTGCTGCCGGGACTACGCGAGCGGTTCGAAGGCGCCTACACTTCGTTTGCCAACATCGATTGGACGGCCACCAAAGCTTATTGTAGCGAAATCCTGGCCTCGCCACCGAGTATCTGGATCAACCGGAAGGGCGAGAAACCCTCAGGGATCGTCGGTGATGACGAATACGAATCGTTGCTGACTTACATCACTCAGAAGCTAGCGGAGTTGAAAGACCCTCGCGATGGGGACGCGATCATCTCCCGCGTGTACCGGAGGGACGAACTTTTTCATGGGCCCTTTGCCAAGGAGGCGCCTGATCTGATTCTGGACTGGTGGAGCGCGAATTCGTTCTCGGCCAAGCCGAGCTTTCCCGAGGAGAACGATCAACCGATTGTGCAGATTTTACCGCGCGGACCGGTGAAGGGGCCAGAGTGGGGAGGAACCCATCGTAAAGCCGGAATTTTTATCGCTAGAGGTAAAGCGCTCAACCAGGGTACAAAGATTGAAGGGGCTCGGCTTATCGACATCGCGCCAACCTTACTTCATCTCCTCGGCCGGCCGGTCCCCGATGATATGGACGGCCGGGTACTGACCGAAGCCTTTAACCCGCAATTCATCGAACAGCATGCCACGCAATACGGGGCAGCTGCTGGCGTCGCATCCGGCGAAACCGAGAACGCTTCGTATTCCAAGGATGAAGCCGCGCAAATCGAAGCCCGGCTTAAAGCTCTTGGCTACATCGATTGAATCATTGCCATGAGGAAATACTCGATAGCGATGGTGGCGGCTTGTCCCTTTCCGGTGAACTACGGGTCACCCGGCGCGATCCGCGAACTATGCGAAGTCTTGTCCGAAATGGGACACGCTATCCACATTGTCACTTACCCCAACGGAGATAATCTTTCGGTGGGGAACGCAAGATTGCATCGGGTATCTTATTGGGGGAAATCCAGTGGCACCCAGGTCGGACCGAGCGGAAGCAAACTTTGGATCGATGTCTTGTTAGTAATCGAACTTTGCCGGGTCATCTGGAGCGAAAAGGTCGAGATTATTCACGCTCATAATTACGAAGGCGGCTTGGCTGGTGTACTCGCCAAATTCTTGACTTGGAAGCCGCTGGTTTACAACTCGGTAAACTTAATGTCGGATGAGTTGCACACTTACCGATTTTTTAAGCCCGCGTTCGTAGCGAAATGGGTGGCGAAGTTACTCGACTGGTTTGTCCCGCTTTTCCCGGATCATATTATTGCAGTCACCCAGCAGCTTTACGATTGGCATTTGGCTCACGGGACTGACAAGAAGCGACTTAGCCTGGTCCCTTGCGGGGTTCGACCGGAGATGTTTGCTAACGCGGATAGCGAAGAACTGCGGGTTAAGTACGCCCTAGGGTCTCGACCCGTGGTAATGTATGCCGGGATCAACAATGCATTCCAGCGGGTTGACTACCTGCTACGGGCGTTCACGATTGTTTTGAAGGAAGAGCCCTCGGCACTCTTAATGATAGTAAGTCCGCTGGCCGAGGAGCCGGATCGTGTCGCTAATGTGGCGCTAGCTAAATCTCTCGGGATTTCGGAAAGTGTGATTTTCGTTGGGCCGCATCGGTTGGACGAATTACCCGACTACTTGGGGTTAGCTACGGTCACCGTCGTACCCCGGCCCGAATGCCCGGGGCACCCAATCAAGCTTTTGAACTACATGATGGCGGCCAAACCGATCGTTTGCTTCGAGGCCTCGGCGAAAGGCGTTACTCATCTGCACGACGCATTCATCGTCCCCAATCACGACTGGGCAGCGATGGGGCAGGCAATTGTCGCGATTATACGGGAGCCGGCATTGGCTAAGAGATTGGGCGCTAATGCGCAGGACACGGTCTTGAATAATTTCGATTGGAGGATATTAGCAAAAAGAGTAGAGCTGATTTATG
Source organism: Verrucomicrobiota bacterium (assembly GCA_019236675.1). Lineage (GTDB taxonomy): Bacteria > Verrucomicrobiota > Verrucomicrobiia > Chthoniobacterales > JAFAMB01 > JAFAVN01. Next base: position 8,463 of record JAFAIO010000443.1, on the reverse strand, counting down.
CAGGATTGGATTCGGCGAATTAGACGTGGCAGATCGGCCGTAACCGCTTTGCGCCAGGGATGATTTTGGCATCGGTCTGGTAAACCGAATGAAGTTTAGAAAGATCCGCAAAAAAAAAGCTTGGCACCACCTCCCAGCCTCGTCTGGTATGCGCATGGCTAGACGCAACCGAATTGTCTAGCCGGAGGGGATTGAGTAACAATGGAGCGACTCCGTGAGCCATGCGCACCACTTTCATGATTGACACAGCTGAACTGAAGAAGGTCCTGGCGCGAAGATGGTTTGATATCCTTCTTTTTGCGTTTCTTAGCGTCATCGGCGCGGTTGCGCTGGCTCTGGCCGCGCGGTACATCCTGGCCACAGACGGCACAAAAGCGCGGCCCTTAGGGCAACCGATCCCGGTCCAAGCGTTGCCGGCAAGCGTGCAGACGCTGCATGAAATCGTGGGTGCTAGCGGGACGACGGCGGAGATCACCGTGGCAAATTTGACCAATCGGGTCGTGGCCAAGGTAGTGGAGGTGCCGGTCGAGGTTGGTATGGTAGTCAAACAGGGACAGCTTTTGGCGCGGTTAGATGACACGCTATTCGAGTCGCAATTGGAATACGCTCGGACTAATCATGCTCATACCTCTCTTCAACTGCAGCGAATGCTAGCCATGCAGCAGAAAGGATTCGCCTCTGCGGTAGAGGTAGAACAGGCGCGGACAGCAGATGCGGCCGCCCAAGATCAGGTGGTACAAGCTCAGTTCAATCTGACTAATACTCAAATCACGAGTCCAGCTCCGGCCATTGTTTTGTTGCGGAATATCAACCCGGGCGAGATCACCACGGTCGGTAATCAAGCCCTCCTGGTCGGGATTATCGAGCCCATATATATGGTAGCCCAGGTAGCAGAGGAGAAAATCAGCTCCGTCCGGATTGGAATGGAAGCGGAAGTCAGCACCGACGGGTTCCCCGGCGTCGTCTTCACTGGCAAAGTCGCAAAAATTGACGGCAGCATCAACGATGCGACGCGGACTTTTGGAGTCTATATCAGTATCCCGAATCATGACCTGCGGCTTATTCCCGGCATTACCGGTTACGCGCGCCTGCAAAACCGGCGCTCGGCGCTGGCGGTGCCGAGTACCGCCGTCATCGATCCCGTGGGCGACAGAGCGACCGTCTTTGTGCTGGAGGATGGACGAGCTCACGCCCGTGCGATTCGGCGCGGCCTGATGGCGGACGGGCAAACCGAAATCCTTGATGGGTTGCAGGAGGGCGAACAGGTCGTCACCGTTGGCCAATTGGATCTTCGGGACAATGATCGGGTTAACCTCAATCATTCCGGTCCCTGGAATAAATGAAGCTGGTCATACTGCTCTTGATTTCGATGGGCAGTTGCGCAGTGGCGCATGCAGGCACTGATCGGCCGCTTACCTTGCACGACTGTATCGGTCAGGCCTTGGGGAAGAACCCAGGACTTAAAGCGGCCCAGTATACGCTGCAAGCCGATAAAGAAGATATTTGGAGAGCGAAGTCGGCCTTTTTGCCGGAAGTGACTGGCAGCGCCGGGCTTTACGCCTTGACCGGTAGCCCGCCTGGGCCGTGGGAAGTTGTGGGAATCAGTGATTTTGACACCACCGGAATCGTAAACCATAAGGCAGGCCAGCCTTCCACGGTAACGCGGGCGCCGCTTCGGGTGTCGCTTGCGCCCGCTGGTATAGGCGGAATCGGGGTCACCTATCCGATCTACGCCAACGGCAGCATCCTTGGGTTAAACAACCCCCCGGCAGTCAAAATGGCGAAAGCCAACTATAGCAAGCAATCGTGGTCCATCCGGCTGACCGAGCAAGAGGTGATTGCCAAGCTGGTAGGAATCTTTTTAAGCACTACCGTTTACGAACAAAAGGTAGAACTGGACCAGCAGAAACTAAATCTTTCGAAGCAACGCCTGGCGATTGTCCAAGAGGAGCTCAGGCTTAATCTCGTCCTTCCGCAACAGGTCGACATTGCCAAAGCAGAACTGGCAGCGAATCAACAGTTACTCATGACCACCCAACAGCGGGCGGCCGATAGCGAGAGGATCCTGGTAGATTTTCTAAATCGGCCTCCCACCCAAAAACTTCACCTTGACCAGACCCAGCCGGCGATTCCTTCCCTGCCACCGTTGGAGAAATTACTGAATCAGGTGGTGGCCTCTCACCCGGCAATCCAAGCGGAGAAAGAAAATGTGGTACTGGCACAGCAGCAGTATCGTCTCGCGCAAACGGCGCTTTATCCTTCGGTTAACGCCGGAGTAAATTTCTCTGGGGCGACGGCTTTTCGCGCGGACAATAATCTCGACGCACTGGTCGCACAGGTTGGTGTTCAGGTTCCCATCTTCGACTTTGGCCATAAACTAGCGGCAGAGCACGCAGCCCTTGACCAGGTAAAAGCGGCCCAAGCGCAATTGGACGAGGTGCAGCTCAATATTCGCGAATCGATTTTGGGTCAGATAAGTCAGATTCATACTACCGAGAGCAGTCTGGCTGATCTTGAGCGCAATTTCGTTCAAGCCAATAGCTCGGTTGAGCTCATCCAGTCTGAGCACGAGCAGGGCATCGCCAACCAACTCGCGTTGGTCGATGCGGAACTCGGCTTGGTCGCGGCGAAAGACGACCTGATGATAACGCAACTCGTGTTACGTTTGGAATATGCGCAGCTGCAGAGGATGGCTGGAGGTGTCTGGGCGTGGAACCGATAAAACAATCCCAGCGCATTTTTAAGAACGTGCTGGCTGGAGGGATCGCCGTCGGCGTTGGAGGGATACTGTTATTAATCGCGTTGGTTTTCGTTGCCCGCTCGGTCAGCGTATCTGACTTCGGTCTCTATTCATTTATCCTGGCCTTTGCAGCCTTCGTCCAACTCCTGGCGGACTCCGGTCTAAGCAACATCCTGGTGCGCGAGTTGGCTACTCGACCCGAGAAGATGAGCGAGATTTTAGGAGCCGCCTTATCGCTGATCTGGGTCCTGAGCATTGCCGGCGAGTTACTGATCCTGGCGATCGTTCCTTTTCTGAATCTCTCACTGGAGGTGAAAATTTTGATCGTAGCCATGGGCGCTGCAACTCTAACCATCCTGCATTGCTCTGGGTACGGCGCTGCGTTGCGCTCGCAGGAAGATAATGAGCTTCACGCGCTCGGGTATCTCGTACACAAGGGGCTGTTCTTGGCCATCATCGTCGTGGGTCTGAAGATGGGTCTCGCCCTCGTGGCCGTGGTGCTTGCGCATATAATACCGAATATTCTGTTGTGCTGTTATTATCGGTGGATGGTCATCCGTCTGTATGGCCGTCCGAAGATACGAATCGATTTTTCCAAGTGGAGATATTTGTTGACCCACTCGATTCCGGTGGGAGGCGCAACCTTGATCCGGCTATTGGCTCAACAGGTCGACGTGATGATCCTATCTTGGCTCACTGATCTGCGCACGGTCGGGTTGTTTAGCGGTCCGTACCGTATTTCCATGGCAATCCGATTTATTCCCGAGACGATGGCCCTTCCGCTCTACCCCATGTATTCGCGGTTAGCGATCGACCCGGAAAAGAAGCAAGCGCTTCACAGCGCCTATGAACGCAGCTTGAAGTTTTTTTTGATTGTGGGTTTTCCGGTGGCGACCTTGTTTCTGATTTTCGCCGGCAAATTGATCACGTTGCTGCTGGGAGATAAGTACCAGGTGGCGTTGCCTGCCATGCAGCTCTTGGGAGTGGCGTTCCTGCCTTTTTTCGCTTCTAGTCCATTCCCCTTTTTGTTCACTGCACTAAACCGGCAGCGGTTTCTAATGCTTAGCGCTTTATGCTCGCTCGGCTTACGCGTTGCCCTCAATTTTCTATTGATCCCTATTTATGGCTATCTTGGTCCTTGCATCGCGTTTTTTGCCAGCGAGACCGCGATGTTTTCGATTTGTGCGGGTAAGTTATCTCGTATCGGATTCCCATTAGGTCTAGTAGGAGTCGCTTGGCGGCCATTATTAGCAAGTGCGTGCATCGGCGGCGGTCTCTATTTCATTAAAGGAGCTTCGTTGTTCTGGGTTATTCCCGCGACCTTTGCCGCTCTGGCCATTTATCTGCTAATCCTGTTTTTGCTACGCGCATTTACTGATAGCGATTTGAGACTGGTTAGAGAGGGCTTGGGATTCTTCAAGCCTTTCCTAGCCAGGTGGACCAGCCATGCCGTTGCAATGAAATGAAAGTCGTAGACTTCTTTCTGGGAATCGCACTGTGGGTGGCCTGGCTTGCGGAAAAGGTCTTGTTGTGGTGCCTATCGATTTGGGCCTATATCGCTGGGATCTTATGCATCGGCCTAGTCTTAATTTCGCACTGGGTTGCTCTTACCGTTAGTAACCAGGTCAGCGGTCTGCATAGTCCGATCTTTGGCTATGTGCGCAACCATGCGGGCAACCCGCTGCTGTCATGGGGAGTCGCGGTGGCGCTGCTATTTGCAGTGAGCGTGTGGACTTACACTCATAAGCATTGGCGAACCCTGGCGGTAGTTGCTGCCGGCCTGCTGTTGATGTGCCAGTTTGGACTATTCCAGGTGGCTTATGGAGAGCCTGGCTTGCTCAAGCAGCTGGCGGATGAGGAGGCTGATTGGGTCGCAGTGCAACAATTTCAGAGCCATTTTTTGCCGGTTACTTTGCGCGTCGAAGCCAGTAATTCCGAGGGACCCAACTTAACCGCCAATATCGCGAGCGCCTGTGACCGCTTGGTGGCGGCGAGGTATTTTATGGGAATGGGGTGGTATCTAAGCGTGGCGGTTGGGTTATTCTGTTTTTTTTACGCCCGGGCGCGATTATCGGTGCGAGATCGTTCCCGGTTAACGAAAGGGACTTTGCTGATGGCGGCTTGTCTGGCCCTCGCCTTTTTCACCCGCGCCGCTGTCGCACATTTTTTGGTGGCTTGGGGCCAGGATGCAGAAGCGCGCGGCGAACCCGACCTAGCCATCGAACGATATCGCAAAGCCATGCAATTGGACGGCTGGTTTGCAATCCATAGTACGCTCTATCAACGGATTGGAGCCATTGACGCCAATTTTGGCCGCCTGGAGACCTTGGACTACGGCGTCTACTACAGCGAGAAGTTATATGCTCAAGGCGATTATACAGAAGCCATCGCGGAACTGGAAAAGGTGATCCCGAAATCTGGTAAGCTGGCACCGGTATTCCGGGAGCGTGAGGCAGAAATGTGGGCCGGCTACGGAAGCGCACTCTACCGGCAGCGCGCCGTTGCCGCCGCGATTCCTGCTTGGCATTCCGCTTTCACCAAAGACCCTTCGCAATGGCCGGCCGGGTTCGGTCTCACCAGAGCGTATTTCGAGGTCGGGCGTTATCCCGAATCTGTCAGCCTATCGAAAGAAATCATCAAACGCATCCGCGACCCAGTGTTACAGGCGGAACTCCATTCGGATCTCGGTGATAGTTTGATTAGGTTGGGCAATGTGGCTGAGGCGCATCTGGCCTATCGTCAGTCCTTCCTCCTTGATTACGTTTACAATTGGCGTGCGCTTAGTGACACCATCGGCGCCGAAGCCCAAATTTCCTTGCAAGATTCGGATGCCTATCGCCAGCCCCAGGGGTTGACGCCGTGATTTTACTGACTGCAATCATGCTCTGAGCAAGCCGGATCGACGCGACCAGATTGAATGTCAAAGTACTCGACCTTCTTACAATATCTTAAGACGCGTGAGGGTGGATTCTCGCTGCTGTTGGTCATTATTTGCGGTTTCGGTTTGAGTTTTTTTATCGGCCTCACTTTTGTTGATCGACTGCCGGCTCTTTACCATCTCGACTTTGGTAAAGCTCAGTGGATTGAGGCCGCTACGCCCTCGGTGACCAATTACTTCCGCAAGACCATCTACTTAGGAGGCCCGGTAGACCGGGCTTGGATTCAGATTTCAGCCACCGATCGTTACGACTTGTTCGTTAACAACACGCTCGTCGAAACCCACCTCTTCGACCGCACCTGTGTTACGGGTTTGTATGATCTGAGAGGAAAGCTGCAGCTGGGCAAGAACGTGATCGCGGTGGCGGTGGCACGAGACTCGTACCCTGGCTCCGCGCAAATAATCGTGCGCGGCTTTTACAGAATTGTGGGTTCACCCGTGCAGGAGTTTTGCTCCGGCCCGGGCGACGACTCATGGAGAGCATCTAACACTCCCGATGGAATTGTTGGCGGCTGGAGATGGAGCGATCCGCATTTGGACGATTCATTTTGGAGTTTACCAAAGGTTGCGCCGGAAAAGGACCGCTTTCGGATTCAGCCGGTGAACTTCGACCCTCGGCTGCTGGAAAGTGAACCGACTGGCAAATGGATCGCTCAGCCACCTGGCTCCGGGAATCAGGCCTCGTTTGCCTACAACTTTCGAATTCCGGCAAACCGGCGGGAGACCTGGTTGGAGCTTGCCGCCACCGGGAACTACGACCTCTTCATCAACGATCGCTTGATTACGACGACAACGGTGTTGGCAGTGTCCGGTACGGTGGCTTCTCCGGCAGCCCAAGCGTTGACAACCCGACCCGTGTTGCAGGGGTATGATATCACGCGGTGGGTACATAGCGGGATAAACTCTTTGTTGATTCGGGTTAGCTCCCAAACATTAGCCCCGGCATTTCTGCTAGCTGACGGGTATACCGTGCTCGATAACGGGAAACTGGAGCGTTTTGCTACCGATGGAAGCTGGGATACCTTTTCATACGGCAAGAATCATCAACCGGCGCTGGTAGTTGGGATCTACGGTGACCAGCCGTGGGGAGACTTAGTCCAAAGACTTGGTGGTGCGGTTCAATCACCAATCTACGACCTTCTAAAAATTCTGACTTGGGGTGCTGTGCTGGCCGTCGTCTTAGGGGGATTGCTGGCATTGTGGGCGCTCAGTTCCCCGTTCGCAAGCCTGGTGAGCCGGGTGCCGGTGCAAAAGCTATGGACCTGCGATGCACTCTGGTTGCTCTGTGTCACCGTCGGGATGTTATTTCTCTGGCTGCTAACTTACGACGTACGTTTTGATTACAATTGGTGTTTCAAGCCAAACGTGGCCTATGGGTTAATCATTTTCGTACTGGCTGGCAGGCTGGTGTTGCTCTTGCCGCGGAAGAGTTCGGTAGCAAAAGAAGCGACCTCGCCAGAGCGGCCTGAGCGAAGCCACTGGCTGCGCCCTTGGCAAATCGGAGTGTTAATCTGCATCGCCGGTTTGGGATTTTTCTTGCGGGCTCGCAACATTACGGCGGTGTCCCTTGACACGGATGAGTTTGGACTAATTCAATTCTCCCGCGGGGTGCAAAAAAAGGGATTCCCCTATATTCGACTGGGTAGCTTTGAGAAGGATATCACGACCTACGAGTTAGTCCCATTTTCGATTGCTGCCAGTAGGCAAATTTTAGGGGAAACCGAAACTGCTTTCAGAACACATTCGTTAATCTATGCCACCCTAGAGATCGCCCTGATTGGGTTAATCGGCACCAGGATGATGGGATGGCGCGTCGGGCTCACCGCAGCGCTGATCTTTGCCACCTATCCGTGTGGGCTTTACTTTGGAGTCAACGCTTTCTGGCCCTCGCAGCAATTACTATTCGCGCTCACGGTCCTCTGGTGTTTTTATGAGGCCATTCGGGCCGGACCGCTCCGGCACGGCTTCTTGACCGTTGCCACGGGCGCTTTGATCCTAGCCTACTATAGCTGGGAAGGTACCGGATTCGTGATTCCGACGCTCATTCTGCTCATGTTCGCCATGAGGTGGGGCAAATATGATTGGATGAAGGACTGGCATCTGTGGCGGTGCTTTGTGGTGTTAGGTTTCGCCGTTGGTATGCAGTTAACCTTCCGGCAAGTCGAGTCGCAACCGCCCTACCTGCAAACCGGAATCAGTTTATCCGACGTAACTGCTCCGGAACCCACTTGGTTGAACCTGAGCAACTACTTCCCGGATTTCTACTTTAAGAACTGTCTTTTGGCCGAGAACTTTTTTGTGATGACCTCGGTGGTGCTCTGCGGGATTTGGTTTTGTTGGCGCGACCGGGCCATTCGCTACCTCTTCCTAACGATCTCAACCCTGATATTTTGGTACTCGATGTGGCTGCCGTCTTATGCGGAGCGATATTCTTATGACTCTCAGTCGGTACTAATTTTGCTCTCCAGCGGAATTCTGTTCAAACTGTTTGATCGAATCGGCAACGTCGGCGCGTCCCGTTTGCGATGGGTGGCGGTGGCCGGCTTGTTAATGACATTCATCTTAAGTACGAACGGGTTTGTGTTGCAGAGCTATCGTCTGTCTGCGGCGCCGGCTCGGGCGTTCTACGCCTATCGCATGGGAGTCTACCGGCGCGGTTATCGGGAAGCCGCCAGATTTGTGGCTGACCATTTTCGGCCCGGTGATTGTCTGGTCGTGTCTATCCCGCACATTTTCGAATATTACAGCAAGCTGCATGTGGACAACTCGTTCAACACGATGCTGG
>JAFAIO010000424.1 GCA_019236675.1 Verrucomicrobiota bacterium | reverse complement strand
ATGGCGTTGACGATTGCCACCGGATTCGTCGTGGATGACGCAGTAGTGGTTCTGGAAAATATCGCCCGGCACATGGAATTGGGCATGTCTCGCTTTCAGGCCGCGTTGGTCGGAACTAAGGAAGTCGCCTTTACTGTATTCTCCATCAGCCTGTCGCTAATTGGAGTCTTCTTGCCGATCCTCTTGATGGGCGGAATCATCGGTCGATTCTTTCGGGAGTTCACCATCACGCTTTCGGTTGCCGTGATGATTTCGCTGGTGCTCTCGCTTACGGCGACACCGATGATGTGTTCGAAACTGCTGCGTAGGCATAAGGTAGTGCGGACAAACTGGTTTTCCCGCGTAAGTGAAGGGTTTTTCCAGCGGATGTTACGCTTCTACGAGGTGACTCTCCGCTGGTCGTTAAAACATTCGCTTTTGATTCTACTGATCCTGGTTGCCAGTACCGTGCTCAATTTCCATCTCTTCAACGTCGTACCGAAAAACTTCTTTCCAGACCAAGATACCGGAATTTTGGTCGGGGGCATCCAAGCGGATTCGGCGATTTCATTCCAGCTGATGCGGAAAAAGATGGAAGAAATTCAGACCATCGTACAAAACGATCCCGCGGTTGACAGTGTGGTGGCAAATACCGGTGGGCGACAAACCAATTCTGGGAATGTCTGGGTGACCCTGAAGCCGCTCCAGGAGCGAGATCCCGTCGGGGTGGTAGCTGCGCGGCTGCGTGCCAAGCTGGCGCCAGTTTCAGGCGCGCGTTTGTTTGTTTTTCCCATGCAGGATATACGCGTAGGCGGCCGGATAAGCTTGTCGGAATACCAGTACACACTGCAAGCTGACGACACTAGTGAACTACTAGCTTGGACTCCAAAGTTGCTCACGGCGCTCAGGGAGCGTCCCGAACTAACTGACCTGAATTCCGATCAGCAGCAAAACGGCCTGCAAGCCGATATAAAAATTGATCGTCTTACCATGCGGCGCTTCGGGTTGTTACCCAGCGCGATTGATAACACTTTGTACGACGCCTTCGGAGAGCGTCAGGTTTCTACCATTTACAACGCGATGAATCAGTACTCGGTCGTTATGGAGGTGGCCCCACAATATTGGCAGAATCCTGATACCTTAAAGAAACTCTACGTTAGTACAGAAGGCCAAACTGCTGCCGGCACCGAATCAACTAACGCCGTAGTAGGTACCTTCTCCGGTGGGTCTGGCTCTTCTACCACCTCTAACAATGGGACCAGCACCTCGCGCAGCACGAGTTCTGCTGTCAATCAGGCAACGAATTCGTTGGCCGTAGGCGGGAAATCTAACGCTTCTAGCGGCGCCGCTGTAAGTACCAGCGTAGAATCGATGGTTCCGCTCGCGACGTTTACTCATTACGAGTTTGATCATGCGCCTCTGTCGGTGAACCATCAGGGGCTCTTTGTGGCGTCGACGATCTCATTCAATCTCGCGCCTGGTTACTCGCTGAGCGATACCGTCGTAGCATTTCAGGAGACAATCGGCAAAATCCATATGCCTGCGTCGATCCATGGGACCTTTGCTGGAACCGCCAACGCTTTCCAATCGTCGCTGAAGGACGAACCGGTTTTGATCCTGGCGGCGCTAGTCGCAGTTTACGTGATTTTAGGCATTCTTTATGAAAGCTATATTCATCCGATAACGATTCTCTCAACTTTGCCCTCAGCGACGTTAGGCGCGTTGATTGCGCTGCTCCTATTCAATATGGAGTTCAGCATCATTGCGATGCTGGGTATGATTTTGTTGATCGGCATCGTCAAGAAGAACGCGATTTTGATGGTTGACTTCGCACTTCAAGCCGAACGAGAAGAACTTCTCAGCTCCGACGAAGCGATCTGTAAGGCTTGTCTGGTGCGGTTCCGTCCTATTATGATGACGACGTTCGCTGCGATCCTGGGCGCGTTCCCTTTGGTGATCGCGAGCGGCTACGGATCGGAACTCCGCAGGCCTTTAGGAGTATCCATCATTGGCGGTCTGGTTATTAGTCAAATTCTGACCCTTTATACTACACCTGTAATCTACCTCTATCTGGATCGCTTCCGGCTTTGGTTTGAGAAGTTGAAGCATTCTGCAAAGGCACGCCGGTTAGCATGAGCATTAAGGGATCATGCTCCGTAGGAGCAAAATCTTTATATCTATGGGTCCTAAATTAACGGCGAGCTCCGTAGGAGCGACATTTCGATGGCCAATACGGACGTGCCGAGCTCTGCGACGGTTAGGCGGGTTCCCACCATGACGGACTCGCTGTTTGCAATCTGTTGCAGGGTGGGGCGTTACATGCCCGAACGTTTCCGATTATATGTCGCTCCTACGGAGCTGCCGCTAATTCTTGGATGGCGAAGCTATAACTATTTAGCTCCTACGGAGCAATTCCAGCTCCGAATCTAAACGACTAAATTAATGGACCATTCTCCCAGCCCACACCTGCAAAGCGCACCGTCGCCCACTCGCCGTCTCGCCCATTCGCCCATTCGCCGTTTGGCAATATCGCTCTTCCGTCCGCTAGTTCTGACCTGGCTTTCCATCGCGACGCTCTCCTGCTCCGTTGGCCCCAACTATCATCGTCCCACAGCGCCGGTACCCGCCACCTACAAGGAATACAAAGGCTGGAAAGTGGCTACTCCTAGCGATACGATTAACCGGGGCGCCTGGTGGTCAATTTACCGGGACCCGACGCTCGACGCGCTGGTAAGCCAGGTTAATATCTCGAACCAAAATATTAAAGCGGCTGAAGCTGCCTATGCGGAAGCTCGGGCGGTGGTTCACGAACAGCAATCCAGCTTCTTCCCTTCTCTAAGCGTAACACCTCAAGTTGAACGGCAGAAGTCTGGCGGCGGTAACGGGGGCGGTTTTGGTGGTGGAGCGATCACTTCTTACTCATTAGAAGGAACCGCAACCTGGGAACCGGACGTATGGGGCAAGATACGTCGAACCGTGGAAAGCAGTGTGGCGAGCGCACAAGTTAGCGCCGCGCAATTGGCGGCGGCCAAGTTGTCGGCCCAAGCGCAGCTCGCTACCGATTATTTTCAGTTACGCTACGCCGACGCATTGAAACGACTGCTCGCTGACACCGTCGTCGCCTACGAACGTTCACTGAAGATAACCCAGAACCAATATACCGTCGGAACAGCAGCTCGGTCCGATGTGATAAACGCTCAAGCGCTACTGTTGGCGGCCCAATCAGCGGAAATCAATGTAGGAGTCCAGCGCGGTCAGGATGAACATGCCATTGCACTACTCATTGGGAAACCGCCGGCCGAGGTCTCGATTCCGTCAGGATCACTAGCAGAACGAGTTCCCATTGTACCCGCGACGGTTCCCTCGACTTTGCTCGAGCGAAGACCTGACATCGCTGAAGCCGAACGTCAGATGAAGGAGGAAAACGCGTTAATTGGGGTTCAAGTAGCTGCCTATTTTCCGACGATTAACCTTTCGGCGGTCTTCGGGTATGCCGGCAACCCGGGCACAGCCCTTTTCTCTACTTCTAGTGAGGTCTGGACATTGATGGCGAGCGCCAGCCAAAGCGTCCTCACCGGTGGGCAACGGTCTGCAGCGGTGACAGCTGCTCGCGCTGCGTATGATCAGAGTGTTGCGAATTATCGAGAGACCGTCCTAGCGGCATTCCAAAATGTGGAAGACGAGCTGGTCGCGTTGCGAGTATTGGGCCAACAGATCAGTGTACAACGTGATGCGGTAGAGAAGGCACAGCAAGCCGTACAAATTTCGTTGAACGAGTATCAGGCAGGGACAGTTGCTTACACCACGGTGACCACAGCACAGGTGACACTGTTGAACGATCAGGAAGCCGCCCTTCAAGTCCAGGAACAACGCCTGATCGCGAGCGTGGCCTTAGTGCAAGCTATGGGTGGCGGCTGGGATACTTCCCAATTACCGAGCAGGCAGGAGCTGCAGAAGCTCCATCTATTTCCCGATTGACCCGCATGTGAGAGGCAGAGGTTAACGAACCAGCGCAGCTAAGTGACTTCCTGCCTATCCCGTCCCGATCAAGTCGGGTAGACTAACTATACTGAAAATTATCAGCTACGAGATGACGCCACCGGTGTTGTCGCCGGTAGAATAGCTGCGCGAATATCCAAATGAGTGGAGTAATCGCCCCGGCTGTGATATCGACGGTATCAGAGTAAATGCAGACCTCTTCTCCCTCAGAGCGGACGGTAATAAGGTGATCCCAACTCCGCACCAAAGCGCCACCTCCGTCATCGCGTAAACAGGAAGCGCCATTTTCATCGGTGCTGATGGAGACACCGATTCTCTCAACTCCCAGAGGCAAGAAACCGAAACCGAACATCGTGACAAAGAAATCGCCTTCTTTCCAAGTTTCTGGGAATCCCTGAGCATTCAGTGGCGCAAATTTCAGCAATGGTGTCGTAACGTAGTTCAGGAGACACGGTTTCTTTACTACTTCCCATGCTCGGCTTGCCGTACAACTTAACTTCGCCTGGATCCTGACTTTAATCTTTTGGCTCTCTCTAAGCACGCACCTAATCGACGGGTGGGCCTTGTCCCGCCGATAGAGGTTGAGAGTTGGATGCTCGGTCTCGAACTGAATGCGTTTATTGTCAACTAACGGCGGTGATCATGATCCCGGTCATGGTCCCGGTCATTGTGCCGATAGTAATACCAGCAGGATCCGTCATGATCATAGCAACCGTCATAGTAACCCCCACAATAAGGGCCGTTGTAGTAACAACCTCCCCAGTAACATCCACCGCAGTGGTGGTCGTGGGCTTGGGCTGATGTGATGAGACCGCCTGAGCCGGCAACGGCCAGGGCGATCGTAAGTAATAACTTCTTCATTATATGTATGTAGTTTGTTTTTCTGGTTTGATTTGCTTGTGAGAAACTAGTTCTCGGGTGCTGCCCCTAAGCAAGGTCGATGCCAAGTTTTACAAGTTGATAAAACCGTAGGCGTTGCTCGAGGAGAGCGCTTCGCCTACACGAGTTAGACCAGAGCGTTACACTGTCTCGCTTACCCAATTTACCCTAGCGAACTAGTCCATTATTGGGACGTCGTTTTATAGGAACGGGACGGAAACCACCGTAACGTTAAACCAACTATGAGACTAATCTCCCCCCAGTCGCGAGGAGGTGAGAGGTGAAAAAAGAGAAGTGAAAAGTGAAGGGTGAAAAGTGAAAGGCCTGCCTTGAGCAAGCCTTAGCTTTCGACAAGCTCAAGCCAGGCGCGCGTCGAATGGGGTGAAAGGTGATTGGCGCGGCACAACCCAGGACGGAGGGGAGCCGCATTCCGCATGCCTTACCGCAGACCAGGTACTGTGTGTACAGCGTTTTTCGTTCGAACCGCGTGTTAGCTGCGGCTCCATGCAGCGTGTGGCACGACTGCAAAACGTGCAACCAGCAATTCAGCTTCCCTCTTACAGCTCCCTCTCGATCATGACCTCGTCGATATACCGGCCTTTGATCTTAGCGTGCCGTTTGGCGACTCCAATCACCTCGAAGCCGATGCGTTTGTAGAATGCGAGTGCACCCACGTTATCGGCGCGAACGAATGCGAAGAATTTCTCGTAGCCTTTGTCCTTGGCTGCTAAGCGGGTTGCTTCGAACAGAAGCCGCCCGATTCCTTGGCGGTGCCCGGATCGCTCCACGTAGGTGCCGATCACACCAACATGCGCAAAGCCGTCCGTGTACGTCGCGAAAGGTTCGACGTTTTGAAAGCCAACGATGGTTCCATCCTCAGTCTGTTCTGCGGCATGGAATACTCCTCGAACCGGAAACTCGCTGATAAAGATTCGTTCTTCCTCGGCAGTGAACACTGTGTCCAAAGCGGTAGATTCGCCCGCCTCGATCAGTGGATTCAAAAGATTGATGATGGCTTCCGCATCCTCGATGCGGACTGGTCTGATTCGGATCATCGTTTCTTTCCGCTTCGGAATACTGTATTAAAAACGAAGGGAGCATATGCGACCGAAGCGGCAAAGGTGAGGCGCCAAAAATCCAATCACCCATCGCCTTTGACTCGCTCTCCCCCCCGGGCGTCGCATCTATCCAAACGCAATAACTGCACCGATTCCCGGCGTCGACACCCGTGCGAGCTAACGACACTGAATGCAACGCCCCTCCGATATGGGCGTGGTCGCACTAATCATTCCTTCCACGGTCTGACGCTTGCTGGGGCGGTGCCTTTCATCTTTCACCTTTCACTTTCACGCAGACCGAAACGCTGCCACCCACAAAATCGTCTTCGCAAGCGCAGCAGCGCTCCACAGATTACTTCCCGTTCGCTACCTCGCTCTCCCCGTCTTGCACCGTTAGTACGGGGATCTGATTTGCGCGTACGATATTATTGACCGCCGGTAGTTCATCCTTCTGAATATGGACCCAGGTGCCCAGCTGCTCATCCAGTTGGGCGTTCAGCATTTTAAAGACCTCATATTGCGACGCGGTTGGCACAGCATCGGCCTGTTCAACGGTGTGACTGAAAGTATCCAACTCTTCATTCAGCATGTTGGGGAATGCCAGATTTGCTTCCGACCCTTTCATATTAATCTGAATGAGCTGCTCTTCGACCGCAGAAACTTTCTCTTTCAGGTTCTTAGTTACATCCAATGCCTGATGCATTTCTTGGTTATTAGCGAATCGGTGATGCAAACTGTCGATCTGCGATTTGAGATCTCGGATTTCGTTCACTGCCCGGTGCAACTGTGCGATTCGATCCCGGACCTCCAGCAGAAGAGCTAGCTGTTTCGTGAAAGCGTCTTCCGGAGCGTGTAGGCGCGGATCAGCGACGACAAGCAAATGAGTGGTTTGGTGTAGTCCGCCAACCGTTAACCGGATTTGGTAATCGCCAGGGGCAACGAGCGGCCCTCTGGGTCCACTATCAGAGTAGAACGCTCCCGGAATTTGCTCCGGATCCTGATAACGCAGATTCCAAACGTACCGATTCATTCCAGCCTCTGCCGGAATCGTCTTTACCTCTGCTACTCGATCCGGCCATTCTTCGGGCTGCTCGGTTTCTGCTTCCGCTTGTGCTCTACTGGACACGCGGCGAACCAGATTATTATTCTTATCTAAGATCTCCAGCACTACTTCGTCGGTCGGTTTCTCTTTGAAATAATAGTCGATGATAGCGCCGCTAGGCGGATTCTCACCGGCGGGCTCGTGTCTGTCGACTTCGTCTGGATAATGCACGCGAACCGTCGTTTCGGGTTGGTATAGAATGACCGCCGCCGTCGATTTCGGATCCAGTTGCCGCAGCGCTGTAACATCATCCAGTACCCAAAACGAACGTCCATGCGTCGCTACCACCAAGTCGTTATCTTTTACCACGAGATCGTGGATCGGCGAAGTTGGCAGATTTAACTGCAGCGATTGCCAATGTTTCCCATCATCTAGTGAGAAATAGACACCGGTTTCAGTCCCGGCATAAAGCAGTCCCTGACGAACCGGATCTTCCCGAACTGCGTGAACGTAGGCTGTGTTGGAGATCCCGGAGACAATTACGCTCCAGGTTTTGCCGTAGTCATGCGTTGCCAGGATCAACGGTCGCAAATCATCAAGCCGATGCCGATCCACAGCGACGTAAGCCGTGCCGGCGTCATGCGGAGAAGGTTCGATTGAGCTCACCGTACTCCATTCTGGAAGCTCCGGAGGCGTTACGCTGCTCCAGGTTTTGCCGTCATCGGTCGTCAGATGAATTAGTCCATCATCTGTTCCCGCCCAGAGTAATCCCTTTTGCTTTTGCGATTCAGCTAACGCAAAAACCGTGTCGTAATATTCAACACTAGTAATGTCCCGGGTGAGTGGGCCGCCGCTAGGTTGCTGTTTGCTGCGGTCATTCCGGGTCAGGTCCTGGCTGATGGTTTTCCAGGTTTTACCACCATCCGCCGACTTAAACACGCACTCCGCCGACGTATAGAGAGTATCCGGATCGTGCGGTGAGATAAATAATGGTGAAACCCATTGGAACCGGTGTTTCAGATCGCTGGCACCGTGACCGGAGACATCGACCGGCCAAACGGATACGTCCTGAGATTGTTCGGTCCGTTTGTCGAATCGAGTGATGTAGCCCTCATTGTTAGAATAGACAATATTGGGATCACGCGGGTCAGGAGCGACAAAACCGCACTCACCGCCGCCCGCAGGATACCAGTCCCGGCGGCCGATGACGCCTTCATTGCTGGCGCTGGCGATAGAGATGTTTGAATTGTCCTGTTGTGCTCCATAAATGCGATACGGGAAAGCGTTGTCCGTGGAGACATGATAGAATTGCGCCGTCGGTTGATTATTGAGGGTGCTCCAGGTCTTGCCTCCATCCTTGGAAACAGTTGCTCCGCCGTCATTCGCGTTAATGAGCCGTTGCGGGTTATCGGGATCGATCCACAATCCATGATGATCGCCATGCGGTGCGGGTAACAGACTGAAAGTTCGCCCACCATCCCCTGAGCGATATAGACCGGTATTGAGTACGTAGACAGTGTCGGGTGATTTAGGATCAGCGTAGACCTTACTAAAATACCAGGCGCGCTGCCGAAAACGGCCGTCGTCATTGATGCGGCTCCAATGATCCCCACCATCCTCGGACCGATAAAGGCCGCCCGTTTGGGCCTCGATCAAGGCGTAAACCCGATTCGGATCCGCCCCCGAAACCGAAATTCCAATCCGGCCTAGGATCCCGTCCGGCAGGCCGTTTCCTTCGAGATGTTGCCAGGTTTCTCCGCCATCGATCGATCGGTACAATCCGCTCCCCGGTCCCCCGCTGGAGAAATACCAGGGTTGCCGGCGCGCTTGCCAAAGGCCAGCAAAAAGGATGTTGGGGTTGTGCGGATCGAAGACGACATCAATCCCACCGGTATTCTCATCCCTGAATAAGACGTTTCGCCAGGTATGTCCGCCGTCGGAAGTCTTGAAGATGCCACGTTGAGAATTCGGGCCGAAAGCATGTCCCAAAGCCGCCACGAACACGATGTCGGGATTGGTAGGGTGCACAACTAACGCTCCAATGTACTGGCTATCGGTCAGGCCGACGTTCTTCCAGTGTTTACCGGCATCGACCGATTTGTAGACGCCATCTCCAAACGTAATGTCTCCGCGAATGGCCGCCTCACCGGTGCCGGCATAAACCACGTTATGATCCGAGGGCGCCACCGCGATGGCGCCGATCGACGAAACCGCCTGATTTTGAAAAAGGGGTGCCCAGTTTTGGCCGCCATCCACAGTTTTCCAAACTCCACCAGCGACCGCTCCAAAGTAGAAAAGGTTAGGTTCGCCGGCCACTCCAGTGACAGCCAGAGCCCGGCCCCCTCTAAAAGGGCCGACCAATCTCCATTTGAGACCAGAGTAGAGGCTTTGATCGATCTGGGGATAAGGCTTTTCGTCGTCGGCGGTTTTGTCCAGCGCTTGTGCCGCCGACCCGAACCAAGCGGTAGCGACAAAGAGAGACGGAAAAACAAATTTATGAAGTAGCGACAAGTTCATGCGTCCATGAGGGCAAGGATAGCCCCGCAACACCGTAGATGACGGCGCGCCATGATCAAGCCCAGAGCGTGCCTTCCCGTGTCCGGCACGAGGCCGCTTGAATTGATGTTAACCTAGGTCCGGCAATGCCCCGAAGTTTCACGCCTTTGACCGATCGGCCGCGTCCCGCGGACCCGGCAAAGCAAGCGGTCCACTTCGGGCTCAGAGGCTGTCTTGAATGATTGCGGCGAGTTTCCTCACACCATCCTGGATCCGCTTCTGGTCGACCCCGCCGTAACCAAGGATCAGTCCCCCTCGCTCCGGGTTTCTTTGATAACAGATCGATAAGGGCCAGGAGGCGATGCCTGCCTTGGCGGCGCGCTGCCAGACAACCGTGTCTTCAACCCCTACAGGGAGCTGACAAACTAAATGCATGCCGGCTTGGGCGCTCACTATCTCGACCGTATCTCCGAGTTGCTCTTGGATTTCGGCGACCAGCCTCTGGTTGCGCTCCAGATATAGCATGCGCATCCGGCGGATATGCCGGGCAAGATGTCCCTCCTGGATAAAATCCGCTAGGACGGCCTGTTCCAGCG
>JAFAIO010000294.1 GCA_019236675.1 Verrucomicrobiota bacterium | reverse complement strand
CGACATACATTTAATTCGTTCAAACCTCTAGATCACAACGCCTCTGCCGCCCCGTTGGGGCGGGTCGTTTTTTAATTGGTTCCTGGACTTAAAACCGGGTTAAAACCCCAGGCCGCCGTCGCTACGCTTTGGCGCGCCCTTGCCATCGGTCTTGCCGAGCCGAAAACCTGGCCGCGACGTAGGCTTTGCGTAGTCGGGCTGAGTCCTACAGTCCCTTCGGGACAGCAAGCGAGAAAACCTTGCGGATCAGAACCCAAATTCCGCCAGGCGCACGGCCCGGGCCTCTCGCATTGAGCGGTACCCAGCTTCGACCAGCGCCATGGTCTTAAGATTATCGGACGCGGATAACATTGGCGGCGTCCCGGTCTTTAAAGCGTATTGCAATTGCTCCATCACACCTGCAAAAGCATGCGGGAACCACCTGGTATCCCAGGAGGGTTGAACCCAATGACCATCGGTTGTCTTCTTGGAACAGTAACGAAGCGTTGAGGGCGACCCCGCTGGGTAGTCCGGCCATCCAATGGTGCCTTGGGCAACGCCGTCCAGGCCTTCGACTCTCCACTTGATATAGATATCGGAATCGAAACCCTCCTGGCGTGGACCCGACCAAACGTCTTCCATGGACACTGCCAGCATTTCTGCGGGAAACTTGATAGTAGAAACCGTGATGCCGTCGGTATGCTGAAATTCAATACGAGGGTCTCGCCGGGTCGCCGTGTAGATTTCGACAGGATCACCAAATAGAAATCGCAATACATCCAAATGATGAATGCTCATATTGAGCAACGTCAGCCGGTCATATGCGGCCAGAAACGGCTGCCAATGGGGTACCGCACGCATCTCGATCGTTCCCAGAACCGGTGTTCCCAATGCGTTGTGTTCAAGCAACTGCTTGAGAACGCGCATCGATTGATCGAACCGCATGTTCTGGTTAACCGATAGCACCTTATCGGTTGTCGCCGCTTCTTCGACGATGGCATTCGCCTCGCCGAAATTCATGGCCAGCGGTTTTTGGGCAAGGATACCGAGCACATGTTTTTGTTTGAGAGCATGCCGAATTAACTCCGGTTGTTGATCGGGCGGGAAAGCGATATCGACGATCTGAACGTTAGGATCTTCTATCAATTCGTGCGGAGTTTGATGCACGGTAGGAATCTTCCAGCGGGCTGCGACCTCAGCCGCTTTCCCCGCTTGCCGCGAAGCGATTGCAACGACCGGGAAATCAGCCGTTGCGTAAGCCGACAGCTGAACATCGGCCATGATAAAACCCGCACCGATACAGCCGATCTTAAAGTCTCGGCATCGGATCTCCGGGTCCGGTTCGAATTTTAGCGGCTGGGCCATGGCTAAGCAGTAAACAGTAAACAGTAAGCAGTAATCAGTCAGGAGCTAGGAGGGGTGTGATCAGGGTCGGGAACGCGTCCTCTAAGGAACGGGTGGGACTTATGGGACACATTGAACTTATGTGACTGTTTCCATAAGTCCCATGTGTCGCATAGGTCCCATTCATTCTTTGCACGGCACACTTTTGTCCCACCCCTCCTAGCTCCTGGCTGCTTACTGCTTACTGCTTACTGGTGACTGCTCACTGCTTACTGGTGACTGCTCACTCAGTCAGCCGCGTATAGGCCGCTGCCAGCAGCAATATGATCGCGCCGTACAGGATCTGGCGAACCGATTCGGGTACGTCGAGCAAGGTAAGAATGCTGTTCAGCACAGTCAGGATCAATGCCCCGACAATGGTGCCTGAATAGCCGCCGCGGCCGCCGAAGATCGAGGTGCCGCCGATGATCACTGCTGCTACTGACGGCAAGAGATACACTTCCGCGAGTCTGAGTTCCGCGGAGTCTGTGCCCCCGACAATGATCAACCCGGCAACGGCGGCGAGGATGCCACAGGTGACATAGTTGAGCAGCAGTATTCTCCAAACCCGAATACCCGCCAGGGTGCACGCCTTGCTGTTATCTCCGATTGCGTACAGCAGCCGTCCAAAGCCCGTGCGGCGCAATACGAAGATAAGGATGATTGCGATCGGTACCCAAACGATCAGATCGTTCGGTATACCACCCAGAAACTTGCCGGCGCCCAGGTCCTCGATGAACTGGGGCACACGTGGCGCTTCGCCGATCTTTTTCTGGCTGTAAACGACGAGCATTCCCTCCGTCATCAACCCTGTACCCAAGGTCATCACCAACGGTTGTACGCGTAGAAGCGCGACGCCGGTTCCGTTGATTAAGCCGACGACAAATCCAACACCAAGTCCGTAAAGTATCGCAAGCGCGACTCCCAACCCGGAATGAGTCGCCATTAGGTAAGCAGAGGCAGTTGCTACGCTCGCGACGGAGAGGTCGATTCCTCCGGTCAACATCACCAGTGTCTGCCCGGCCGCGACGATTCCGAGCGGCGCCGCGAACAGCATCATGTTGGATATCCAGATGGCATTGACTGTCCCAGGTCGAGCAAGTTGAATACCGGCCACTAACGCCAAGAGCAGTAAAATCAGGGCAACAATTGTCCGGGTTCGCAGTAGCGATACGAAGCCGCTCCCGGTGATCCCCACCACAACGCGCGAGAAGATTGTTTTGGAGGGCTCGCTCATCTACGGTTTCGCTCCATCTCGACGAATCCGCCGATCATCACGATCACGACGATCAAGGTGCCTTGGATCACCTGGCCGAAATTGGGATCGATGTTCAGAAAAATCAGATCGGTCGGTATTAGGGTAAGTATGAACGCGGCTATCACCGGCCCGAGCATGCCGCCACGTCCGCCGGCCAAGCTGACTCCTCCGACAACGACCGCCGCCAATCCGCTCAGCGTGTAGTAGACCCCAGCGAGCGGCGCCCCGATTCCCGTAGTCATGGTCAGGCCAAGACCGCCGACAGCACTGAACAAACCGGAGAAGATGTAAGCGGCAAAACGGGTGCGGTTGATGTTAACGCCACTCCGGAAGGCGGCGATGCGGTCGCTGCCGATGGCATAGAGCTGAAGCCCCAGCGTCGACCGGCGCAAGGGGATCCAGATTGCACAGACCGCAACCGCGAGCAGTACCAGAGCGTTAGGTAACCAGGTTGTGAACAGCGTCCCCGTCCCGAGATTGAGGAATTCCGGCGGCGCACCGCCCCCCGGTTTTTCAAGGATCACCAGTGCAACGCCACCCCAGATAAATCCTGAGGTGAGAGTCGCTACCACGTCGGGGATACGAGACATGATCACGATCAGACCGTTCAACGCGCCGATGGTTGCGCCGGCGATCAGAACCGCCGCTGCCAACGGTAAGGATTGCGCGAAGCTCGCCTTTTCCATAGCGCTTGCTGCCAAAACATTGGCAACCGCCATCGCTGACCCGATCGAAAGATCGATGCCGCCGGAGATCACGACGACGGTCTGCGCTGCGGCGGCGAAGGCCAGCGGTAGAGCTCCCATGGCCAGGGATTGCAGATCGAAATCTGAGAACTGCGGGTGAATGGCCACGGTGATGGCGAGTGAGACGATGAGCAGGACGGGCATGAAAAATAGGCCGGGGTCGCGTCGCAGCGAACGCCGGAGGCGTTTCGCGAGACCGATATTACCTGCGGCGGAGACAGACATTAGTCAACGGGCGGGAACGCCGTTAGCGCCGTCAGCGCCGTGAACGGTGTCGCCGATGGTTTGCTTTTGGAGAAGGTCATCATGACGAAGCTTCCACAGACGGGGCGAGCCCATGGGCGGAGCGCAACAGCGTGGCTTCATCGGCCTCCGACACCGGCATCTCGGCGACCACACGCCCGCCGAACAGCACGACCGCACGATCGCAGGCGAGCGGAATTTCAGGAAGCTCGGACGTGAACAGCAACACGGCGGATCCCGCGGCTGCTATTTCTCGGACCAAGGCGTAGATCTGACGCTTGGTACCAATGTCAATGCCGCGAGTGGGATCAAAACAAAGCAAAATATCAAAACCGCTGGCCAGCCACCGGGCGATCACGACTTTTTGCTGGTTGCCACCGCTTAAACGGCGCAATTCTGATCCTGCCCGAGTGTCGATCTGGAGGCGTCCGATTGCTGATGCCACCCGCGTTCGCTCCTCGCGAATCCTGATCGGACCCCAATTCCGAATGCGGCCGAAGGCAGGCAAGGCAATATTTTCTGGAATCGGCCGTTGCTGCAGGAGTGCGACTAACCGGTTTGCCGGCACGAGCACGATTCCGGCCGCTATCGCATCTGCTGGGTGGCGAAGTCTCAATTCTTTTCCACGTGCAACGATAGCGCCTTCGTCGAAGCGGCGACTTCCTGCGATGCAATCGAACAATTCCTCCTGTCCCTGGCCCTCTAATGCTGCAATCCCCAGAACCTCACCGGGATAGAGTTTGAAGGAAACATCGTTGACCTGGGGAGCGCAGCGCAGACCGCGTACTTCCAGCGCCGGTTGCGCGTCGTCCGCCCTCTGACGAGTGGCTCGAGTCGACGGCGCGGAGGCGACTGCTCGGGCGGTCTCAGCCCCCAACATGAGCGCGACGATACGCTCTTCGCTACCCTGCGCGCGCTCGGTCACACCGGCTGTAACGCCATCGCGCAAAACCGTGGCCCGGTCGCACAGCGCCGATACCTCGGCCATGCGGTGGGAAATAAAAATCACGGCGTTGCCTCTTTCGCGCCAGCGCTTCACCATCGCGTAAATCTGTTCGGAGAGATCTGCAGGCAGAGAAGCCGTGATTTCGTCGAGCAGCAGAACTGCGGGTTCCCATGCAAGTGCCCGAGCAAGATCAATGAGGCGCAACGTGGGGTCGGGCAGATCGCGCACCAAGAGGCTGAAATCGAGCCTGGCGACGCCAAGTTCCGCCAACCATTTTCGTACGGCGTCGACGGGGGCGCCTGCCAGGCCCATATTCTGAGTGATGGTCAGGTCGGGCACGAGCGCGGGATCCTGGTAGACTGAGACAATCCCCGCGCGGCGCGCTTCCGCCGGGGATCGGAACGAACGGACTGCCCCCTTCACGAAGATCTGACCGCCATCGGCCGGATAGACGCCCGTGATGATTTTCACCAACGTGCTCTTGCCGGCCCCGTTAGATCCCATCAGACCGTGAACCTCCCCCGGGCGCACCTGAAGCGAGGCAGCTTTGAGCGCAACAACCGAATCGAACCTTTTTGCAACATCACGGGCTTCAAGAAGGAGTGGCGCTTCGCTCATTTAGTTTCGCAATTACGACGAGAAGCCAATCAGAAACGAAATCGTGCTCGTGCTCGATCAACCTGGTGGGGCGAGGGCCTGCCGCGCCATAGGCTTGGCGGAGGCGGGCTCCCGCACGGCATGACAATATTAACAGAGGTGCTGACGGTGGTGAATCCCAGGGTTGCACTAGACCTATGTGCGCGCCGAGCCATGGGTCTACGAGGTTCAAACTCGCACACCCCAAACCGCGGCTCGGCGAGCGTATTGGAGTAGCGAGACCTGGGTTGAGCATACCGGCGGCTTCGTCAAAATCATAGAGCCGTTCGGGAGCCCGCCTCCGCCAAGCCTATGGCGCGGCAGGCCCTCGCCCACCAAATTTTCGAGCACGAGCACGAGAAAAACCCTTACTCGCCCGGCCCTTTGCAGGCCTTCTCCTGTTCGAGCGTATAATGCGTATATGGGTCGACCGGACTGTATACGGGGTAATTCGGATCCACGTTCGCGTCGTAAAGAGACTTCAGCCACTCCTGGCCTTCGGGAGTGGTGCTGTCATAGACCTTCGGCGTGAGATGAGTAACCCGTGGCACCTTTTTCCCCGCCAGAACATCGAGGGCGATACTGAGGCCCGCTCCGCCCACCGCCGGCGGATTGGTTACGTTGATGCCAACGAGCGTATCCTTAAGGTCGATCTCCTGACCCATGAAACCGTTATTGTCGGCGCCGACGATCGGGACGTATTTGAGGTTAGCGGTCTTATAGGCATCGACGACCGCTTTATCGATCCCTGAAGTCCAGATTCCGTCGATCTGTTTGCCGGAGCTGACCAAGTCTTTGGTTTCCTGCGCGGCTTTGTCAGGGGACCAACCAGTGAAGACGGATCCCACGACCTTGATGTCGGGGTAGTTTTTGAGCGCATCAGTGAAGCCCTCATGGCGGTCGGCATCGGCTGGCACGCCATCGATACCGCGCATCTCCACGACATTGCCTTTACCGCCGAGCTTCTTGAACAGCGCCTCAGCCCCGAGGCGGCCGTAAGCGGTCTGATCATTGGTCACAACATAGGCCGACGGTGCGTCAACCGCCTGATCGACGGCCACAACCACGATTTTCCGATCCGTTGCCTGCTTGATCACCGGATCCAGCGCTTTGCGATCGGACGGGTTCACAATGATAATGTTGACGCCGGCTGAGATCAGGTTCCGCAGATCGGCGATCTGCTCAGACGGTCCACCGTTACGGTTGGCCAGGATAATCTTGGAAACCTTACCCGATGCCAGGGCTTCTGCTTTGATTGAGCAGACCATTTCCTCACGCCAACCATTCCCAACTAATGTATTAGAAACACCAACTACATACTTCTCGGCCGCCGGGGCATGATTAGCCACGGTCATAACAGCGCCAAGAAAGAGGGGCAAATAACTGCTGACTTTCCTCATGGATTGAGACTTAGCTTGATTGTTCGAACGTTGATGGGGGGAGCGATTTTGGTCGAAAACGGACGACGATCGCGATTTAATAATGATCGCAAAAAAATTCAGTGCCTGTCAAACCGGCTCTTTAGGGCAGGATAAAACCGCAGGAAAGCCTCGAATGGGCGAAAGGGCGAAACGGCGATTTAGGCGTGAAGCGTCGGATTTTGCCGCGACTTGTCCGACGTAGCTAAAGGGGGAGATGGGGAGCCCAACAAGCGTCAGCCTAGGAGTCAAGCGCTTCTTGTCCCGGAGGGACTACGAGCAGGACATCCTATCACCGTGAAGCTAGCGATTATAACGCTTCACCCCGGCTATAATAAGTCGCGGTTTGGCGGCTGGAATCGACTTGTGCATAACCGCGAGGGATGAAAGTCTCGGACTGTGTCCTGTTGCCGCTCCCCGGCACAATCCATTCCCCCCAATGATACTGTCTAACAAGACTGCAGCTGTAGCCGGCACCGGATTCATCGGCCCGGTCCATGTCGAGGCGCTTCGCCGCCTCGGGATTCGCGTAAAAGGGATACTCGGCAGTTCGTTCGCTAAAAGTGAAATCGCGGCTAAGCACCTGGGACTTTCGAGAGCTTATGCCAGCTATGAAGAGATTCTTTCTGACCCCGAGGTAGAAGTCGTCCATATCACGACGCCCAACCGCCGGCATCGAGATATGGTCATCGGCGCACTGGATGCCCGGAAACATGTGGTTTGCGAAAAGCCGCTTGCTACCAACTCCATTGAGACCGCGGAATTAGTCGAGCGTGCGCGGAAGAACCCGGCCTTGGTCACTGCCGTCAATTACAATGTCCGATTTTATCCGCTAGCTCTCCATGCCCGGTATTTGCTGCAAAGCGGCGCGATCGGTCGCGTGTTACACGTTAGGGGCGCGTACATCCAGGATTGGTTATTGAAAGACACGGACTGGAACTGGCGATTGCTCGTAGAAGAAGGGGGCGAAATGCGAGCCGTGGGCGACATTGGGACCCATTGGATGGATCTGATCCTGTTCATAACAGGCCTGCGAATCGATTCGGTTTTTGCGGATCTGGCGACTCTGATTCCGATCCGCCAGCGCCCAAAATTAGCAGGTGCAACTTTCCAAGGGACCGGATCGGGCGGCGAAACCGAACCAATCCGGATCGCGACGGAGGACTGGGGATCAGTGCTCTTCCGGTTCGATAGCGGGGCCCGAGGAACAATGTGTGTTTCACAGGTTACCGCCGGCCGCAAAAATCAAATCACCTTTGAAATTGCCGGCTCGGAAGGATCACTCGCCTGGG
>JAFAIO010000287.1 GCA_019236675.1 Verrucomicrobiota bacterium | reverse complement strand
CAGCCACGCCGGCGACCAGAATTTTGGTGGGCAATCTGATGCGGACCAGACTCGTCCAAACTGAAAAAGAAGTTAAACTATGACGAGTGAATCGCATCGACAGACTTGTCGCTATCCTGATTTATCTCCAAGGGCGCCGGGTGACCCGGGCCGAGGATATTGCCGATGAGTTTGCCACCAGTATCCGAACGGTTTATCGGGACATCGCAGCTTTGGCGGAAGCGGGTGTCCCGATCGTCGGCGAGGCCGGCGTCGGATACAGCATTGTAAGAGGGTATCATCTTCCACCTGTGCATTTCACTACTGAAGAAGCGACCGCGTTGATTACGGCCAATCTGCTGATGGATCGCTTCGCCGACAAATCGTTGATGTCGCCAATGGGCTCTGCGTTGGCGAAGATTCGAGCGGTTCTGCCACCGGATCATCAAGATCATATCACCCGGCTGGAGAGCCGGATGTCGCTCCCGACCAGCCCGCGACCCACTAAATCAGCTAGTCTCTTCGCGATCCAAAAGGCGTTAGCCGAACGGATCATATTGCGGATTTCTTATCGTGGCGCTGGCAAGGCCGAATCTATGCCCCGCGAAATCGAACCGATGGGGCTGACCTACTACGGAGATCGCTGGCATTTGATCGCTTGGTGTCGAATGCGACAGGATTATCGCGATTTTCGGACCGACCGGATTCAGGAGCTTGCAATCTTGTCTGAGCGCTTCGAGCCTCGCAGCAATTTCTCACTGGACGAGTTTCTGGAGCGGTCGGATCAGCCAAGGACCACGGTGACGGCGGTAATTCGGGTAGACCCGGTCACCGCGGAACGAGTTCGAAAGGAAGCCCCATTCAAGATCGTGAGAGAAGAGCGGACGGAAAACGACGTCACCTTCACGATCGAAGCCGGCAACTGGGATTGGTATATGGGCTGGTTTCTTTCGTTTGGATCTCGCGTTACGATCATTGAACCGGATGCCTTCCGAGCACGATTGTTTGAGGTAGCCCAAGCGACAGCGAATCATCACGGCGCAGGCGCGAGCACGGTGTGAAAAGTGATTGTTGATTAGAGGCCTTCGGCCCTAATTTGGTGGGGCGAGGGCCTGCCGCGCCGTAGGCTTTGCGAAGGCGGGCCCCCGAAAGACCCTTACGTTCTCACCAGGGAAATCGGCGCACAGTAGTACACATCACGGGTTAGGCCGATAAGTGCGCCGACTTGTCCGACGTAGCCTGCTTTTCAGCCGGTGATCCGGCAGCCATTGATCTGCCGGCGAAATCAGAACCGTGACACACCTGGACCACGGCGCGGCGCGCATTCAGTCTAGCGGTATCCTTCGACCTGGGAGGACCAAACGCTTCGCGAACACTTTCCGGCCGTTCCGGAGCCCGCCTTCGCAAAGCCTACGGCGCGGCAGGCTCTCGCCCCACCAACTATGGCTCTCGCTTCTGACCAATCACTCCCTCGCTTGGGACGAGCAAGCGTTCGTCCCTACCTGCGCGCAAGGAAATACACTCCGAGATTCACTGCAACGAACATCAGTGCGTAACCGCCGGCGAGCCAATAGAGCACTCTTTTTACGGCGGCGTCAGCAGCCTCGTTAACCAGCCTGGCAGGGACGCTCACGATTTGGGCTCCAATGATATCGTTGAGCTTCCATCCGAAACCGTTGTCTTTCCCGTAAACCTTGGTCATTTCCCGCGGCGCATCCTCGGCGCTGCCGTGGCAGGAAAGACAACTCTGATTATCGACGCGGATGGGCGCACAGTAGTAAAGTGAGGGTCCTTCCGGGGTCTGGCGAGTTCCGACAACCTCGACTTTTGCAGGTGTCTTGTTGAAGATATTTACGATGTCAGCCTCCCATTCCAGAGTCCGGTCCCGCGGGTTGGTTGGGTTGAGCGTTGCTTCCTTATAGGAATACTCAGGGTAGCGTTTCCGAAAGTAATTAAAGGCTTCGGTCGCAGCGTAAAAAGGAATCGATTGGGGAGCAAACTCCGGTTCCGGAACATTGCGAGGCTGTTGCTTAACATTTTGAACGATTTGCTCAGAAAGGATCTGGAGGGTTTGCCGTTCCCTTGCGTTTGGAAGCCCGGAGACCGCCTGTTGCAATGCCTCGGGAATTTGCGTATTGAGCACGTCATTTAAGGCTTTTACGCCCTCAGTGACTCTGGCTTCTTCATGGGTTATTAAGGGCTCGATTTGTTCGGTCGTGTACACTCGGGAAGCCTTGGCGGTTTCCATCATCAGGTGGGCATTTTCAAGGACTTGCTGTTCCGCAAGCTGACGGAACTCTCCTTGGACAAAGTAGGCGGTGGCGCCAAGACAGAGAACCAAGATGGGAATGAAGCCCACATTAAAAATCAGTACACGTCTCAAACTCATCACATCCTTTAGGTCATCTCCGGACATAGAAAAGATCAAGAGGGATCTTTTGGGGATCGCCATCGAACCCAGTTCGGAGAAGACAAGATAGCCGCAACAGATCGCAAAGAACGCAAAGAAAAACGAAGCCGGATCAATCGCAGCCCCGAATTTCTCCGGGGTGAAATGGACGCAGATATACGCAGATCTAGTTCTGGGCTCCGATCGCGGTGCTGGCCACGAAAAATATTTTATCCTAATCGTAGCTTTCGCCCCTCGGTGGTGATCGAATCTAACGGGCGTTTCTATGCGTTCCGCGGCCCATTCTGATCTGCGTATATCTGCGTCCATTTTACCCCGGAGAATTTCGGGGCTGCGGTTTTCTATTCTTTGCGTTCTTTGCGATCTTTCTTGACCGACATAGCCTTGGCGACGTCTGTTGCGGCTATCCTGTCTTCTCTCTCTTAACCTTTGCGCCTTTGCGTCTTTGCGTGAGATTTTTCCGTGCAAACATCAGCCCAGAATGGAGTGAAAGGATTCTCGTTTCGCTTAGCAGCGGTCGATTTAGATGGGACTTTACTTGGACCTGACAAGCAGATTGGTCCGGAGAACGCGGCGGCAGTTCACCGGCTAAGAGACAATGGGGTAACCGTGATTATCGCGTCGGGGCGCCGCCATCAAAACAGTGTCCGATTTCAGCGTCAACTAGGGCTGACCGGGCCCATTATCGCCTGTCAAGGCGGTCTGATTCGCGACGGCGAGAGCGGGAATGTGGTTGAGGCCCATTTCCTGCCGCAGAGCGTGACGAAGGAGATAATCAGCGATGCGGAAAAGAACGATATTCAGACTATCTATTACCACCTGGATCATCTGTATGTTGCCCAGCGCCACAATCGCTGGATCGATCTCTACGAGACGCGGGTGGGTGAACGAGCCGAGATCTTACCGGGTTTGGAACAGCTAGATGGCCGTAGAGCGCTGAAACTCGTTTGGTATGGTGATCCAGCTGTCTTAGCGAAAGTACGGCCGGAAATGTCAGCTCACTATTCTAACAAGGCGGATATCCTTTCGACGGAGCGGGAAAACCTGGAGTTCATGCCTCGGGGGATCAACAAAGCGACAGCGCTGGCAAAAGTCGCGACCGAGTACGGAGTGAATCAGGAAGAAGTCTTAGCGTTCGGTGACGGTGAAAATGACGCTGCGATGCTAGCGTGGGCCGGAATGGGGATCGCCATGGATCACGGTAACCAAGCCGCGATCAAAGTCGCAAAACGAGTCAGTCCACCGGGGCCGCCGGAGAGCGCGTTCGCTCGCGCCGTCGATACACTCTTCGAAAGTTGAGAGAAGGCTTGAACAGGAGGAAAGGGAAGCAACTGAGAAAGTCTCTTGGCGCTCCGGTTTTATAATAGAGGGCCGGTAGCTGCCGCTGCCTGGTCATTGTGAGGCAAACCTAATGAAAATTGAGATCCGGCTTGCAGAAAGTGATGATCTGGACGCGATACTCGCAATTTACAACGATGCGATCGTCAACACGACCGCCGTGTACGATTATGAGCCGCGCACAACCGATGCACAGCGGAAATGGTTCGAAACAAAGCAGGCTCAGCATCTGCCAGTTTTTGTCGCTCACGATGACGCGACGATAATCGGCTTCGGTTCTTTCGGACCGTTTCGCCCTTGGCCGGCCTATCAGTATACCGTAGAAAACTCGCTCTATGTCGATTCTGCCCATCGTCGAAAAGGCGCGGGCAGGGCGTTGCTAGATACTCTATTACTGGCCGCCCAAACCGCGGGATATCATGCGATGGTAGCAGGAATCGATGCTACCAATGAAGCCAGCCTATCCCTGCACCGGAACGCGGGGTTCCAGCCCGTTGCTCACTTCCGTGAAGTCGGTTGGAAATTCGAACGCTGGCTGGATCTTGTGTTTATGCAACGGATGTTGTCGTAGGGCTCACCTGGGAACCGAAGAGGAATAGCCCTGGCGACGTCTGTTGCGGCTATTCCTCTCCGTTCTTTTCAATCGCCTCTCACACCTGGCGCCACGGCTCCGCTACCCATTCAAAACCTTGCTCTTTCTTCCGGATATGGCCAATGCCGGGGAACGGAAGATGAAAGCCGATTACTCTCGTGCGCGCTGCCGCGAGCTTTTCGAAGACGCTCTTGCGAGTTGAAGCTGCCTGGTCGGGGTCGGAATCAACACCGATCGTCCAGTCCGGGTTATGGAACATAATGATGTAGTTATGTGCGAGGTCGACAATGTGAACGAGCTCATCATGACCGGATTGGATATGGAGAATGGTATGGCCCGCTGTATGGCCCGGAGCCAGTTCTGTGGTTACGCCTTCTATCAGTTGGTATCCCGCTTGAAATTTGTGAAATCGGGACTCGAGCGCTAACAAGGTATCTCGGGCACGCTGCGCGTACTCCTTTTTGTCTTCATCTTTTAGTAAAGTCTTAGAGAGATCGGGATCTTTCTGCGTCCAGAAGTTCCATTCAATTTCGTTAATAAAATGCTCGGCAGAGGAAAAAACTGGTTTGCCGTCTGCCCCGATCAATCCGCCCATATGATCGGGATGCGCATGGGAAAGAAAGACCCCGGTGATTTGATTTGGGCGATAACCAGCAACGGCAAGCTGCGATACCAAATGGCCGGCCGTGGCCGGCATCCATTTCCCAAACCCTGTGTCACACAACAGTCGATCTTTACCCGTATCGATCAGGACTACATTATAGTAGCCCATAACATGGTCAGTTGGCAGAAAAGCCGCTTCTAGAGCGGAGTTTAGTTCGTCGGGACTCGCTTCGGACGCCCAGAAGGGCTGGACTGGTTGAAAGATCCTATAACCATCGTTGAAGACGGTGAGCTGGAAATCGCCGACGTTAAATCGATAATAACGAGGGTTGGATCGGTCCTGCACCGGTGCTGCCTCTGCCCGAGGCTCCAGATTAATAGCGGCCGCGCCGAGCCCAAGCAAACCGATGGCGCGTCTTCGCGAGAGATTAGGATTCATAGCGGGTTAGGGGAGAGACTAGGCACTAAGAAACGAATTAGGGTGGCGGGTCCTGAGAGTCAAAGGGTAAAAACAATCGCCGCAACAGACGTCGTCCGGCCGCTGCCCGGCTATGTCGGTCAAGAAAGAACGCAAAGATCGCAAAAACGAATTCGAGGAAACAGCCCCAAAACTTGGTGGGGCGACTTTCCCGAGTCACTATCATGCCCCTTTCGCTGCCCCACTCATTGACAACCCTCCTCAGCATTCCCATTTTTCTTCATGAAACCTCCCGTCAAGATTGCCGTGACCGGCGCCGCAGGTCAGATCGGCTATTCGCTTCTTTTCCGGATTGCATCCGGATCAATGCTCGGGCCGGAGCAGCCCGTCGAGCTTTACCTTATCGAGATACCGCCCGTATTACCCGCACTGGAAGGGGTAGTCATGGAGCTCGA
Source organism: Verrucomicrobiota bacterium (assembly GCA_019236675.1). Taxonomy (GTDB): domain Bacteria; phylum Verrucomicrobiota; class Verrucomicrobiia; order Chthoniobacterales; family JAFAMB01; genus JAFAVN01. The sequence continues at coordinate 1,433 of JAFAIO010000287.1, read as the reverse complement.
CGATTGCGCCTTTCCGCTGGTGCAGCGAATCGTGCCGACAGCCGATCTCGATGAAGGCTTTCGCGGGGTAAATTGGGCGCTTTTGGTGGGGAGTGTTCCGCGTAAACAAGGGATGGAACGAAAAGATTTGCTGGGCATTAACGGAAAAATCTTCACGGGCCAGGGACAAGCCATCGCCAAGAATGCCGCATCGGACGTTCGAGTTTTAGTCGTGGGTAACCCTTGCAATACAAATTGTCTTATCGCGATGAACAACGCGAAAGATGTCCCGAGCGACCGCTTGTTTGCCATGACCCGGCTAGACGAAAACCGGGCAAAAGCGCAGCTGGCGAGCAAAGCCGGGAGCCATAATTCCCGGGTCACCAACGTGACGATCTGGGGTAACCATTCATCGACTCAATACCCGGATTTTTACAACGCGAAGATTGAAGGAAAGCCGGCAACCGAGGTTATCAAAGACGAGGCTTGGTTTAAGGACACTTTTATTCCCACGGTTCAACAACGTGGAGCCGCTATTATTAAAGCGCGAGGCGCTTCTTCGGCGGCATCCGCCGCCAACGCAGCAGTTGATACGGTCCGGACCTTGGTAACGCCGACGCCCGCAGGCGACTGGTACAGCGTGGCGATTTGTTCCGATGGAAGTTACGGCGTAGAAAAAGGCCTGATGTCTTCTTTCCCGATCCGTACCAGCGGTAACGACTGGGAAATCGTCCCTGACGTCCCCATAAACGATTTCAGCCGCCAAAAAATCGATCTGTCGGTCAAAGAACTCGCCGAAGAGCGTTCCCTGGTGAGTGAGCTTCTCCCAAGCTAGTGGAGCGGCCTCGCTTCCGCCTCCGCCAAGCCTACGGCGCGACAAAGTGCGAGGCCGACTCACCTCAGTCCACCAGCTCCATTTGCTCTACTACCGTCAGGCCCGACGTAGCCTCCCGGCTTGCCCGACGTAGCCTCCCGGCTCGCCCGACATAGCCTCCCGGCTCGCCCGACATAGCCTCCCGGAGTCTAAACGACGGGGCGAAGTCGGGAGTCTGAATGACGGGGGCGAAATACTGGGTCCACTAGCAGAAACTCTTTACACCGATCTGCCTCGCTGGCGTATCGGCGGTTTCTCTAGTCTACTAGCCAGATCCAACTGGTGGAAAGGTGAATGCAAACCCTGACAAACAAGGTAGAGCAGGCTGGCGCCTTCGATCCGCTGATTTAAATGATACCGCCGGTCTTTACACGTTGTGCACCATTCCGTTGGTCTATCGTTATCTTTGTGATGGAGCTCCCCCGGACAAAGAGTTTATCCGGGGTAGGCTTGTAGAGAGTGTGGCGAGTGCGGGAGAATCTTGCCTCGGCATGTGGTTCTTGGAAAATGCTTCCACGAGATACGCGGGCTGCGTCGAGCTACGCCCATATCCGGCTGCCAGGTCTGCAGAAGTGATTTA
>JAFAIO010000277.1 GCA_019236675.1 Verrucomicrobiota bacterium | reverse complement strand
CTTCAACCAACGGTTTTTCGGCTTCTTTAACCGCGGGAGCAGATCTTTGCTTTATCGCGTTGCGTACTTTAGCAATCCCGGCGCGAGCCGCCTCAAGTTGATCGGGAGCAGCCACATCCTTGCGATAATTCAGTATTCGTTTTGCGGCTTTGATTAGTGTCTCTGAATCCTGGACGTATCTCGGTGTTAGCACAGTTTTAGCTTGTTTTCAGAACTTCGATGAAGGCTTCTTGCGGAATATTCACTTTGCCGATCGCCTTCATCCGTTTCTTGCCCTCTTTTTGTTTCTCCAAAAGCTTCCGCTTCCGCGTGATATCGCCGCCATAACATTTAGCGGTCACATTCTTGCGGAGCGCAGAAACATTCTCCCGCGCTATGATCCGTCCACCGATTGCGGCCTGGATCGATACTTGGAAAAGCTGTTGCGGAATCACTTCCTTGAGTTTGGCTGCCAGTAACCGGCCCCGGCCCTCTGCTTTGTCCCGGTGGACAATACTGGAAAAAGCATCCACCGGTTCGCTGTTGACCAACATGTCAAGCTTCACCAGATCGGCAGCCCGATAGCCGGCGTACTCGTAGTCCATCGATCCGTACCCATGGGTCAATGACTTAATCTTGTCGTTAAAATCGACCAAAATCTCGTTTAGCGGCATGACCGCCGTCAACATCACCCGCCGAGTATCGAGCGACTCGGTGTTTTGGACTTCGCCCCTCTTTTCCAGGATCAACTGCATCATATCACCGATGTTCTCGTTCGGACACATGACGAAACATTCGACCACCGGTTCTCTGATCTCCGCGATCACGCTCGGATCAGGCAAGTGGGCAGGATTATCGACTTCGACTTTCTCACCGTTGGTCTGTGCAACCTCGTACACGACGCTCGGGTAGGTCGCGATAATATCCATATCGAACTCGCGGCGCAGTCGCTCCTGGACAATTTCCATATGCAACAAACCAAGAAATCCGCACCGAAACCCGTACCCCAACGCGACGGAATTCTCGGCCTGATAGACAAAGGCGGAATCATTGATCTGCAATTTGCCCATCGCAGTCTTTAAATGTTCGAAATCCGCCGTGTTAATGGGGTAAATCCCACTGAACACCATCGGATGAATCTCCTGAAACCCTGGCAACGGTTCAGGCGCCGGGTTGCGCTGTTCTGTCAAGGTGTCCCCGATTTTGATTTCTGCCGTCGACTTAATATTGGCGATGAAATAGCCGACATCGCCTTCCTGGAGGGTTTCCTGTGCCAGCGGCTTCGGTGTAAAGATCCCGACCTCTTTGACTTCGTAGCTCTTCCCTGTGCTCATAAGTCGCACCGCCTGACCTGGGGCCATGGCGCCGGAGAAGACCCGGGAGTAGGCCACCACCCCGCGGTAGATGTCGAATACCGAGTCAAAGATCAGGTTACGCAATTTTTCATCCGTTTGCACCGGAGGCGCTGGAATCCGCGCAACGATCGCTTCGAGGATCTCTTCGATCCCTAACCCGGTTTTGGCGCTGGCTAGAATGGCTTCATCGGCCGGGATAGCCAGGATTTCCTCTAGCTGCTTGCGGACCGTAGGGATATCCGCATTGGGCAGATCGATCTTGTTAATGACGGGCACGATGGTCAGCCCTTGCTTCAGGGCAAGATGCACGTTTGCAACCGTCTGTGCTTCGACCCCTTGAGCGGCGTCCACCACCAGGATTGCTCCTTCACAGGCCGCTAAGCTTCGCGATACTTCATATGAGAAATCCACATGTCCGGGCGTATCCAGCAGGTTCAGCCGATACGTCTGACCGTCCTTAGCCGAATAGTTCATTGTCACCGGATGCGCCTTAATCGTAATGCCGCGCTCTCGTTCGAGATCCATCGAATCCAGCAACTGATCCTGCTTTTCCCTCTCGGCAATTGTGCCGGTAGACTCGAGCAACCGGTCAGACAGCGTCGTCTTACCGTGATCGATGTGAGCAATAATACAGAAATTCCGCGTCAAAAGTCTTCCCATGCAGAGGGCGCACTATACAGGAGGCGAACGGAGAATCCAGAGGGGAAGCGTGAGAGGTGAGAGGTGAGAGGTGAGAAGTGAGAGGCGGCCCGTGGGGTGGGTCGGATGGAGGGGACCCGCCTCCGCCAAGCCTACGGCGCGGCAGGCCCGCCTCCGCCAAGCCTACGGCGCGGCAGGCTCAATGACTCATGGGAGTAATGTGAAACGGAGCACAGCGGATATTGGGTTTTCAGGTGTCGAGTCACCTCTCACCTTTCACTTCTCACTTCTCACTTCTCACCTCTCACCCCCCGAGTACATCCTTCCTTTTCCAGCGTCTCTGTATCTGGTACCAACGTACTTGTATGCTCGCCGATATCGCTTCGCCGATCTATCTCAGCCCACCAGGGCTCTTAGTATGTTCGGCGATTAGTCTCGCGATCATCATCCTGATCGAGGCGACGGTGCTCCGTCTTCGTCGCTGGGGATCTTGGAAGATCGCCTTTCTGCACGCGTTTATCATTAACCTGGTAACTTCCGCGCTTGGTACGGGTCTTGTTTTCTTCGCTACTCAACTGAGAGTTCCCGCGGAAATTTCTGCATTGTTCCTTTTTGTCGCAGCTTTCTTTTTTACGATCATCGTGGAGGCGGTGGAGCTGAAAGTGCTGCGGTTATCCGCGCCATTCCCACTAGCGTTCCTGAATTCAATGGTGGCAAACATCTTCTCTTACGTTTTCCTCGCTGCCATGATCTATCTTGCGCTCTTCCCGACAGTAATCGGGTACCAGGGCCGCACCGGCCCGTACCGAAGACCAACGCCGGTGCTATCTCCCGGTCCTTCTCACTGATCATGCGGTTCGTCCTCCCGCCTTTCGCTGGCCGAAAACCTTCCTTACCAACCATGACTACCAAAAGCTCGTCATCCTACCGCTTGCCCTTGACTCTGGGACTCGCGCATGGCGTTTCCGACGGCGCGGCGGGGCTGCTGCTCGGCAGTTTGGCGACAAGCTCGCCAGCCAGCCAAACAATGCTCCTGCTTCTGCTCTACAACGCCCTAGCGTTCGGCAGCCAACCGCTAATTGGCTATTTCGCTGACGGCCTGCGGTCGCCTCGGATTTTTGCTTCCGGTGGAATCACGCTTTTGGCAGCCAGCCTGATTAGTCGCGCATTAGGGTTTGGCGAGCTCGCCGTTCTCATCGCCGGCCTCGGCTCTGCCGCTTTTCATGTCGGCGCTGGCGCCTTGACCTTGCGCTCATGTGGTGGTCGCTCAGAAGCAGCCGGCCTTTTTGCCGCGCCCGGCGTAATCGGGCTCGCCATCGGCGGGGCCCTTGCTGTGAGTGGACACTATCTGTATCTTCCCTTTCTCGTTTCTTTGTTGGCCTTTGTCTTCCTCATCCAGGCTTGGCCAATACCGCCTCACGCAGCCACCGTCTCGAAGCCGGCCAAAGAACCGATTTTTGAGTCGCATGACTGGATCATGATCGGTCTACTCACCGCCGTAGCTTTGCGATCTTTGCTCTGGACTAGCTTTCAGTTAGCGAGCGCCGGACAGATCACGGCGTTAATTGCGCTAGGAGTTGCTGCCGGAATCGGCAAGATCATCGGCGGCTTCGCGGCGGAACGTCTTGGCTATCGCCGCTGGACGCTGGTTTCCCTCCTAATTGCAGCGCCGCTGCTCGCATTTGCGGGAAGAAAACTCGCGCTCCTGTTACCCGGGGTCGCGTTACTCCAGTCCAGTATCCCTTGTTCAATTGCCGCCATGGCGCGTCTCCTCCCGGCTCGACCCGCGACCGCTACCGGCCTGGTCCTCGGTTTAGCCGTCGCCCTCGGCGGCCTACCAACACTCCTATCCATTCCCCCTGCGCTAACTCCCGCAGTTGCTCTTGTGGTCATCCTGCTCGCGGCTATCGGGTTCTGGTTCACCACTGAGCCGCGCCGGGCGGTAAGCAGTAAGCAGTAAGCAGTAAGCAGTAAGCAGTAAGTAGTAAGCGGTAAGCAGTAAACAGTAAGCAGAAAAAGAGCTGGGAGCTAGAATCTAGGAGCTAGGAGAGGCAGGCGCGCCTCAGCGGCTGCTAAACCAACACGCCCCACCCCTCCTAGATTCTAGATTCTAACTCCTAGCTCCTGTCTGCTTACTGCTTACTGCTTACTGCTTACTGCTTACCGCTTACTCACTTGAGGCTTCTCAAAAACCCAAGCAACGCATCCTTGTCAGCTTCCTGCAGTTTCTTACCAAAAGCCGGCATCTCGCCTTTGATACCGTTAGTGATAATTCCCTTGATGCGTTCGTCGGACTTTGTCAGTCCATGCAGGTCAGGTCCTTCGTCGCCGGTCGCGTCGTCGGCGTGACAATGCGAACAATTAACCGCAAAAAGCTTTTGCCCATGTGCCACTAGCGCCGAGAGCTGAGGCTGATTGCTGCTGGCAGCTGAGTCGCTTCTCGCTTTTTCAATCGCCGCTCGCACCAGAGTTGCCGAACCCAATGTGCTCCCGACAACCACCGCGGCGACGACAATAGCTAAGACGCCAGCAATAAATTCCAAACCGAACAAAGCTCTTTTCATGAGCCTCCTAGAAGGACTTCACCGCCCCAATACCCCGCTGCACTCACCAGGAAGGCGGCTGCGAAAGCTGCCAACAGATAGATCAAGAAACCGGCTCTCGAACGCCGTCCTCGTACAATCAATCTCCAGACCGATAGCGCGATTAGCAAAGCGAATGCGGGCCAAAGAAAAACATGATGCCAGAAGAGCGCCCCAGTCCCGCCAATTTCCCAACGCGCCAAGATCAGCCCGGATAGTACCGCAGGGAAAGCTCCCAAGGTCCCGGCGATCAAAGTAAAGAGACCGGCTGCATGAAACCGGTCTTTCACCTGCTCTGATCTAATCACACCACCTAGCGCGTCGAAAACAGCCGACACCAACATCAGCGCGACTGGTAAATGCGTGCTCCCCCCGTGCATCATCTCCCAGATGTTAGCTGCCAAAAATAGTTCCATTGTGAATCACTAAGAAAATCGCTCGCTCGCATGGGCGCAGTTTTTCGTCCTCGTACTCGTCGTCGTCCTCGTCCTCGATTTGCTCGTTCGGGAATAAGACGCTGCTTCAAGAAAAGCGTACCTAGCAGATCGTTATGCGTGGGACGAAAAACGCTCCCGAGGACAAGGACGACGACGCAGTACGAGCACGACGCAGTGACTTCCTACCCCACCAAGGGCTTATCGATGACCGCCAAAGAATGCGGCGTCTCCAGGTAATTCACCGTGGTAATACCCAGGACCTTCTTGAGCTGATCTGCCGGAACCTTCATCGGACCTGCCTTAGCCGCAGTTCCAGGCGCAGGCTGCGGGAACGCGGTCGACATGGCCGTGTGGAAGGTAATGTTTCCTTCGACCTTCTGAACAATCTGGTGGATGTGACCATTCAGCACCGACACCGAGCCGAATTTCTTCAATAACGCCAAAGCCTGGGCACCGTCTTGAGTTCCCCAACCCCATTGCGGATAAACCTCCCACAGCGGCACATGGGCAAATACGACAATCGGCGTAGACGTCGACAGGCTGCCTAAGTCCTTGTCGAGCCAGGTGAGTTGCTCCTGTCCTAATGACCCGAGCCCGGCCTCCGATTTACCCATCACATTGACCAACCCAACAAAATGGACACCGCGATGGGTGAAGCTGTACCAACCATCACCATTCGTCCCTTTGGCGAAACGGTTCCGATATTGCTCTCCGTTATCGTTCAGAACATCGTGCTCTCCCGGTACATAAAAGACATCGCTAACCCCGGTCCCTTTCAGAGCCTGATCAACGGTATCGAATTCATCCGCCTCTGCCAGATGGGTTAGATCCCCGGTATGGATAATCAAGTCCGGCTTAGTAGGAAGAGCCTTTATGCGGTTAATCGCTTCCTGCAAAGTCCCGATTACATTGTTGTTAGCATCCTTATTGAAGCCGATATGGCTATCGCTGATCTGAACGAAGGTAAAATCTGCGCCCGCGGCGCTACCTTGATCAGTAGCAGGTGCCAATAGCATCCGCGATCTGGCAATCCCTGCGCTCATGCTAAATACCAAGCCTGTACCGGCCCAGGCCATGCATTTTAAAAAGCCGCGCCGATCGACGCCGTCGTCGTTCAAATTCTCATGAATATGGTCTGACATAGTTAATTTCTACCCAAGGTTTTTCGAAGGAGCGGCCGACTGGCCGTCCATTTACCGATGATTACCGGTTAGCGGTACGGTTTATTCCCCATAAGCTGAATTCTGACAAATCCACCTCGATTTGTCAGAATTCGGGCCGCCGGGAATAAATTATTTCCTGCCATGGTATCTCTTTATGGTAGCCTCGGTCGCGTACCGATGAATGAAGAGGAGAAGCTGACGCGCTTTGAGGGCGAGATGTTGCCACTAATGAATGACGCCTACAATCTTGCGCGCTGGTTGGTGCAGAATGAACAGGACGCCCGAGACATGGTGCAGGAGGCGTATTTGCGGGCTTTCAAGTTTTTCAGCGGAGTACGCGGTGAAACCGGCAGGGCATGGCTACTGCGTATTGTGCGCAATGTTTGCTACGACCACCTTAAGAAACGAAAAGTGTATTCTTCCGACGCAGAACTAGAAAATATTCCCAGCGACAGTTCACCTGAAAGCAGCCTTCAGGTGAAATCGGAGGTTGCCGCCGTGCGTTCTGCACTGGCAAGTCTGCCGGAAGACTTTAGGACAGTCCTCGTGCTTAGGGAGATGGAAGAGCTTTCTTACCGAGAGATCTCGGAGATAACCCAGGTCCCGATCGGCACCGTCATGTCGAGGTTGGCCCGTGGCCGCCAGCAACTCGCGGAGGCGCTTAAGCAAATGAGGGAAAAAGATTTAGTATGACCTGCGACGAACTTCACGAGCATCTCGATCCGTTCTTCGATAATGAGCTCGGGTTAGCGGAGGCGCAAAAAATCCAGCAGCATCTCGAACAATGCTCGGGCTGCGGAGAGGTTTACGCCGCTCGTTTAGCTGTGCGGCAGGCTCTGCAAAAGCCTGAAGTGCGGTTTACATCGCCGGACGATCTGCGCGATCAAATTCAGGCCGAATTATCGAAGCAAGTCCGGCCTGCACACCAGGCCACATGGCGCCTGCCGTCATTCCAGTTCCCAACTTGGCTCATGCCAAGCTTGGCGGGAGCGGCCGCGGTCCTCGCCGTGTGGTTTGGCTCCAATGTCTTTCTAACTGCAAAACGTTCGTCCAACGACCTTCTCGGGACGGTGACAGCTCAACTTGTGTCCGATCATATGCGCTCGTTGTTGCCCGAGCATTTGATCGACGTGGTTTCAACCGATCAACACACGGTGAAGCCTTGGTTCGCCGGCAAGCTCAGCTTTTCACCTCCGGTTTATGACCTCAGCGACCACGGATTTAAACTGATCGGCGGCCGGCTCGACTATCTTGGCAACCAAGAGATCGCCGCCGTGGTCTTCCAAATTCGCCAACATTATATTAACCTGTTCGTTTGGCCGAAGACCGAATACACGTATCTCCCCGATACCCTCGTTCAGAAAGAAGGATTTAATATGTACGGCTGGGAAGCCAATGGCCTGACCATGTGCGCAGTGACCGACGCCGCCCCCGACGCCCTGAAGGCATTCGTGGACCTTCAGAAACAGAAGCACGCAGAGACAGAGTGAGGAAGCGACGCGGCGACCGGCGACACGGCGACACGGCGATGGGCGAATGGGCGACCCGCGATCAACCCCGATCGGTAGGGCGAAAAACTCGGCGCGACCAGGCGTGTGTTTGCTGCTTGAGCTTACTTCGCGCCGGTTTTGAGGCGCTTCTTCGGGGTGGCGTCGTCTATATATCACCCGACATCCGCGCTCGATTCGCATCAATTTTCGAAGCCTCGTCCCCGAAGAGCCGCGGCTCAAAACCGGCGCATCGCCCATTCACCGTATCGCCGTATCGCCGTATCGCCCCCATCGCCATTTCGCCAAAGCCCCTCGTGAAATATTTCACTTGCTCCCAGTGACCGCGATCATACTGTGGCCTCATGGTCACAACGGCGCCTGCCGCATACGATTCCAAAATCGAAGGCAACATCATCTTTTCGCGACTTGATGCCTGTATCAATTGGATGCGCAAGAACTCACTCTGGCCGATGCCGATGGGATTGGCCTGTTGCGCCATCGAATTAATGGCCGCTGCATCCGCCCGGTTCGATATCGCCAGATTCGGAGCCGAGGTCATGCGATTCTCACCCAGGCAATCGGACGTCATGATTGTCGCCGGCACTGTCACCTACAAAATGGCTCTGGCCGTCAAACGCATCTACGATCAAATGCCGGAACCAAAATGGGTCATCGCCATGGGCGCATGCGCTTCTTCTGGCGGTATGTACCGGAGCTATGCGGTCCTCCAAGGAATCGACCATCTTTTACCCGTAGACGTTTATATCAGCGGATGCCCGCCCCGTCCGGAAGCCCTTCTCGAAGGTTTGATGAAACTCCAACATAAGATTGACCACGAGCGCGCCATCGGTGATCAAAAACGAGCGTTAGTGGAAACCGTTTCATGACTTCCCCCGATCTCGCTCAAAAGGTAAAGACTCGTTTCCCGCAGTTCCCGCAAACCGAATTTCGGGACGAGATTGCTCTCTCGGTGCCGCTGGAAGAGATTGAAGCCACGTGCAAAGCCTGCCGGGATGAGCTCGGCTTTAATTTTCTGGTCGACGTTGCCAGTGTCGATCATATGGGAGAAGAGCCGCGGTTCGAAGTTGTCTATGAGCTCTATTCTTTAGCGAACCACATCCATCTGCGACTCAAGACCAAGGTCTCCGAAGATAATCTTGAGGTCCCCACGGTGTCGCATTTGTGGGAAACCGCCAATTGGCATGAACGCGAGATCTTCGACATGATGGGGATCCGTTTCGCCAATCACCCCGATCTGCGCCGCATTCTCATGTGGGACGGCTATCCTTACTTTCCACTCCGAAAAGATTTCCCGTTGGAGGGCAAGCCCAGTGACATGCCGGAGGTCGCTTTCAGCGACAAGGCTCCCCTCGCCGGTGGCCCGTTCGTAACTTCGCCGAACCCCGGCGGGACCAAGGACCGCGAGCCTCGAGCGCATCCGGCGGACTCTTAGGCGAAACGGCGAGTGGGCGAAATGGCGACACGGCGAGCACGGAGTTGAGCCTCGTTTCAGTCCGCTGGACTCATAGGGCCGACAAGGCGTATAAGTCCGATCCGTCATACGGTTCCCGCGTGTCTCCTTTTCCTCGATGTCCGCCCCTCTGAACAAGCTCTCTCTCGACTCCCTCAGTCCTCTCGATTGGTACCGCACGATCCGCGACCAGATCCAACATGAGGATAACCTGATTGTGCAACGGCTGGCCTGGCTGATGGCTGCTCAATCCTTCTTCTTCACTGGATACGCCATCATCGCCAACGGAACACCGACGCCTCGCAACCAGCTCTTGGCTAAGCAACAGGATCTCCTTTTCAACATTATCCCGGCCGTCGCATGTCTTTCCGACCTGCTCATCTACGCCAGTGTCATCGCCGGGGTAATCGCACTCTACCGACTCCGTCATACCTACTCCCAACACGTCGCTCCCGGCGATTTCATCCCCGCCATCCAAGGGAGCAGACTCACCCGTTGGCTCGGTATCGCCTCACCCTTGCTTTTACCACCCGTTTTCCTCACCGCCTGGCTATGGCTGTGGTTGCAAGCGCACCGCTGAAGACAAGTGATTGGTGATTGATACGCTCACTCGCTTTATAATGCCTGTGGCACCAATTACGTTCTTAAGGCCCCTCAGCCTCTCAATCCGGCCATCAAAACCACCAATCACTAATCACCAATCACCAATCACTTCTCCCACCCCGCGCTGTGCCCGACTCACCCCTGATCAACCACCTAAAACAATCCCGTCGCATCATGATCTTCACCGGTGCGGGCGTATCGACGGCTAGCGGTATCCCTGATTTCCGCGGACCGGGCGGTGTCTGGACGAAAAGGGCGCCAATTTATTACGACGATTTCATGAGTGCGGAGAGTGCTCGCATCGAACATTGGGATTATAAGCTCGAGGCGTGGCCTGCCTTCAAAGCGGCCCGACCAAACGACGTACATCATGCCATCGTCGCTTTGGAGCAGGCCGGAAAAGTCCTGGCCGTGGTAACCCAGAATATCGACGGATTACATTCCTTGGCCGGAACTAACTCTTTGATCGAGCTTCACGGAACCAATGCCTTAGTCGAGTGCCAAACCTGTCTGTGGCGCGGCGATCCCGAACCTCACTACGATTTTTTTCGTGTTCACCGGAAACCGCCACTTTGTCATTGCGGCGGTTTTCTTAAACCGGCGACGGTAAGCTTCGGTCAAAACCTTAACCCTACCGACCTGGAACAGGCGACCGAAGTGGCCCGCGGTTGCGACCTGGTAGTAGCGCTGGGCTCGACTCTTTCTGTCTATCCCGCTGCATCATTCCCATTGCTAGCAGCCCAACGCGGTGTGACTTACATCATTATTAATCGGGGGCCAACCGATCAAGATCACGAACCCTCCGTCTCCCTGCGACTAGACGGGAGCCTGGTAGAGATTTTTCCGCCGGCTGTGCATGCGGCATTAGCGGGATAGGCGCAGCAAATCGTCCTCGTCCTCGATTAGAACGTGTGCCTTGGACGTGCCCGTTTGCTTTGATTGAATGCGCGAAGAGCCGTTAGTCACTCACCTCTCCAACTCTTCGAGCACTAGCAGGATACCCCCCGTTTTTGCATGGTCCACCCTTTCAGCGCATACTCCCCACATGGTTAATGAACGAGTCATCTCCCTTGCTCCTGACCTAACCAAAACATCACCCCGAAGCCCGCGAGCACCGCTGGGGGATTACAGAGTCCTCGCCGCCCGCGCGCTCGACAAATGTAGAGCCGAACTAGCCGGTATCTCCGGCCCCTACCATTTCAATTGCCCGATGGACCAAACGTTCTTCCGGTTTACCGGGATCGATTCTGAACAGTTCAAGAATTTTGTTGCTACCGGCGCCGGCGACCAAGAGGTAGCCGACTGGATCGTTAGAGAATCGAAGGTCCAAGATAAAACCAAGCTCGCCACCTGGGAATTCCTCTTCCACCTAAACCCGATCAACCTGGTGCTAGACTTAGATGACTGGTTTCACCGGCGGAAACAACGAGCGTGAATGGATCGGCGCCGCCTGTCTACGCGGTCCGCTAAGCCCAATCGCGTCCGCTCCCATTTCGCACCCGTCCCCATCATGAATCGCTACCCGGGACCCGGACCATTCTTTTAGGAGCCGCAGCGATGCTGCTGCCCTCGTCTGCAATCGCTTGCGTCGAGCGCATACAAAACGCGGCGGCTAAAAGCGAACTGGCGACTTTCACACAGGCTTTGTCTCCGGCTCTTCTCCCGAGCAAGAGTCGACCGCGAGGGCTGGAAAACTCGCTCTGCGCGTTAACCTCCACCCACACCACCGGGAGGGCTACGGTCACGGCATAGGAACCGCCCAGAATGCGTAACGGCGTCTTATACAGCAGCCCAATGGTATCGGCATAAATTGTTCCCTCGACCCCAAACGCCAAACGGCCGGCAAAGTCGAAGGGTTCGGTCACACCCGCGCCTCCGTTGTAAAACGTGAAGAAGTCGACTGCCGCGAATCCCGGGTCATTAGCAGCGCATCCATGAAATCCGCTGCCAAACCAGGGAGATAATGTCCGCTCGCTCCTTCTTCACCACGTCCGCACCATGGAAAGAGCGATACGGCTACAATGATCGCCCCAACATAATTTTTCATCGTAGTTAGTGGTCCCCGCGCGCCATGTTGTTCTTAGCTTGCTCGATTACACTGTAACCGTCGGGCACCTCTACGACACTATGCTGCTTGATATAATCAGCGTAAGCCGTCGTCAGGCTCTTCACCACATCCGGCTTAGTGGCAGCAAGATCGTTCACTTCGATCGGGTCAAGACGAAGGTTGTACAGGTGCCATTGCCTGTCACCAAACGGCGGCAGATTTCGCACTAACTTGTAATCTCCCCGAAATAAGGCCGTATTGCGGGTGTATTAAATAGTCAGGCTGTGACCATCGCTAAGCCGTATCTAAATCTGGTAGGCTGTCACTCACATCAGGAGTGCTGTCCCCTGCGTGGGATGCAGATGAACCATATCCCGGCTCTCTGCTGGATCTTATATGTTAACTTGCTAACGTGGCTATGCTTATAAAGGTTATGCACCCTTTCTGTCAAGCCACGTGCTAATACTACAAATTCAGCTGCGGCGATTGCTCGCATTTAAACATGCTCCTACCTTTCTACGCTGGCCCTCAATTGGCAGCGATTGATCTTTTTTTTGACTTAACTGAAAGCTCGATATGCATTGCCCTTCGGCGCTCTGCTATTTGCGTGTGATTACTCCGCGAGTGGCCACTCCGCTCGCAAAATCCTTTTCAGCTCCTCGATAGTTTGCGAAAGCGCGTAAGACCCATGGACCCGGTACGATCAATTCCGATTGGGCTCCGTCAAGATGTGAGCTCCAACACAGTACGACGCCGTCTGAGCTATTTGGTGAATCACCTTGCCGCGATCACCAATGATAGAGTGGTAAGGCGCATTACTCGGGAGTGTATCGAGTGTCTTAACAACCGGCGCTGGAATTCAGCGGTGAGACTTTTCTTGTAACTCTTTGAAAAGATCAAGTCGAGAAGGTCTTTACATCGGCCAAGTTGTTGAACATAATCGTGAAATCTCCCCCGCTCTCCGTGTGTCACTCATCTGAATCACCGCTAGTCCCCGGCGGCCCCCATTTAGCGCGCCGCAAGTTTCTCGCGCTCCTTGGAGCGGCACTATCAACATCGGCTTGGCTACGAGCAGCTGAAAAAGGCGCACCGCCCAAACCTCAAAATGTGATTTCGCCCGATGCAGCTTTGGATCGTCTTATGGAAGGTAACCACCGGTATGTCCACGGTAACATGAAGCGTCATGATTTCAGCGCCGACCGAGCCGCCTTAGCAAAAGGACAAAACCCATTCGCCAGTATTCTCAGCTGTGCCGACTCCCGAATCGGACCCGAATATGCGTTCGATGCCGGTCGTGGTGATGTTTTTGTTTGTCGGATCGCCGGCAATTTTGCCAATCCCGAGATGATCGCCAGTTTGGAGTACTCGGTGGCCGTACTCAGTTCACCGCTGATCCTTGTTCTCGGCCACCAATCTTGTGGCGCCGTCGACTCAACCATTAAGCAAATAAAAAATGGCGCGTCGTTTCCGGGTCATATCCCGTCGCTAACCGAAGCTCTGACGCCCGCGGTGCAAGCCGTCGAGAATCAGCCCGGCGATCTTCTAACCAATGCCATCAAGAAAAACGTGGTTTTGACGGTACAAAAACTGCAGGCGGCCGAACCAATTTTAAGCGAAGCAGTCAATCAAAAGAAACTTAAAGTTGTCGGCGGAGTTTACGATCTTAATACGGGCAAGGTGGAGCTGGTTAGTTCTGAATAGGACCTAACTTTACCATCCTCGGGTGCTCCGCTCTCCTGACGAATATCTTCTTTCCTCGAAAATGCAGGTTTAGTTTCGAGCCTTCGCCGTTCAGCGCCTCGCGTTGCCGCATCGCCATCTCGGCTCCTGGTTACTGCCGATATCTTGCTGCCGTCGATCTCCGATTTTACCCGCACCGAGCGTCGCGGTTCTTTGTCGCCAGGCGTCGATCTTCGGCCAAATATTGACCAAGACGAAATAAAGGAAACTTCGGTTTTTGCGCCGGACAAGTTATTCTAACTAACGATGAGCGAAGCTGGCGTCTCGGCAGACAGACCAACCGGAGGATGGCGTCTCCCCCTGTTTGAGAGCACCCGTCCGCTTAACCGCTCTGCTTTAGTAGCCAATTTGACCGCGGGCATATCGTTGGCAGCTCTCAACATTCCGCAGGCGATGGGCTACGCGAAGATCGCGGGAATGCCAGTGATAACAGGCCTCTACACCTTGCTGTTGCCAGTGGTGGCCTTCGCTGCGTTCGGGTCGTCGCGCTACCTGGTGGTAGCGTCTGATTCAGCTACCGCCGCTATTCTAGCCGGTGGTCTGACCGGACTAGGTTCGGCCGGAAATGCGGACTATGTCTCTTGCGCGGGACTGGTGGCACTGCTGACGGCCGTCCTTCTGCTGCTGGCTCGGATACTCAAGCTCGGTTTCTTGGCCGATTTTCTATCTCGCACGGTCTTGATAGGGTTTCTGACCGGGGTCGGTTTTCAGGTCGGGATCGCCGTCCTCAGCGAGATGCTGGGCTTGGAGGTACATGGCAATAATCCGGTTAATCAGTTGCTCCAAATCCTGCGACAATTGCCCAACTCTCATATCCCGACGCTTTGCCTGTCAGCGGGAGTAACCATTTTCACGCTGGTCCTTCATCGATTTGCTCCGCGATTTCCGGGCGCGCTGATCGCCGTGGTCGGAACGATCGCTGCCAGCGCATTATTCGATTTCTCGGGACATGGGATTCGCGTGGTTGGTGCTGTTGCCGGCGGCCTGCCTCATCTTTCGATTCCGGCCATGAATTGGGCGCTCATTCATCAGTTACTGCCGATAGCCGGATCATGTTTCCTGATGATTTTGGCTCAAAGCGCGGTCACAGCCCGGGCGTACGCCGCCAAACATCATCAGGTGTTAGATGAGAATCGCGATCTGCTCGGCCTTTCCGCCGCTAACGCAGCGGCAGCCTTCAGCGGAACCTTCGTGGTAAATGGGAGTCCCACGCAAACGGCGATGGTAGAAACCTCAGGCGGCAGCAGCCAGCTGGCGCATCTGTCGACCGCCCTCGTGGTAACGCTCGTGCTCCTTTTCTTGACCGGCCCTCTGCAATTTCTTCCAGTCTGCGTGCTGGGCGCCGTCGTGTTCACGATTGCTGTCCGTCTGGTCGATCTTAAGGGGTTACGCGAGTTGCGCCGGAAAAGCCCCGGCGAATGGATTCTGGCGCTTATTACCACGGCCTCAGTTGTTCTTTTTGGGGTGGAGGATGGGATCATGCTTGCGTTAGTCCTATCGCTGCTGCAGCACGTGCGACACAGTTACCGGCCTCACGCAGCGGTAGAAACGCGAGCCACCGAAGGGCATTGGTTGATGAACCCGGTGTCACCCGAGCACATGGCGGCCCCGGGTCTTATCGTTTATTGGTTTGGGTCCGATCTTTTCTATGCAAACTTCGATCGTTTTGCCGGCCACGCGCATAAACTAGTGACCGGCTCTCAATCTCCAGTGACCTGGCTGGTGGTTGACGCGGGAGCGATCACGAGCATCGACTATACGGCTGGCGGCGGCCTTAAAGATTTAACTAAAGAGTTGGATAAAAAGGGGGTTGCTTTGGTATTTGCCCATATCAACCAGAACTTCAGAGCGGATCTGGACCGCCAAGAGCTAACCGAAGTCATCGGTCCAACCCGAATGTTCGAGACGTTGCGAGAATGTCTCGCTGCTTATGATGAATTCGCTAAGAATTCGGCGAAATAGGCAGTGAAAAGGGAAGCAACCTTCTCGCCACAGGAGGATATCTCCCTGCTTCCCCTTATGGGATTCGCGGGCACGACTTGGCAGGGTGTAGTCCCTGGACGCGATCGCGACCAAATCTTGACTGACCTATCTCGCCAGCGACTTTAGCCGGAGCTCCACTGTCACCGTCGTTGGTCACGGTAGCCAGCATCCGACGGTCGAGCATGTGCTCGAAGCCGGCTACGCCATCTATATCAGCGCCCATCATTCGGCTTCTCCGAGAACTTCCAGAACCTCCGCCCCGACCTCGGCTCAGCTCGGATGAATGGCGTGGCGCTGTGGATGTCTTCGGCTTAGTTTTCACTTCGACCTTGCCAGTCGTGCTGCCATTTCTGCTGGTCTCAAACATCACCCTTGCTTTACGCATTTCGAACCTGGTGGCGGTTGGGTTGCTCTTCCTGACGGGTTATCTTTTCGGGCTGCATACCCGGCATAATCCTTGGCGCTGGGGAGGCCACCGGATCAGCGGTTTTCTGACGAACGTTAAAACACATCTAGAAAGACATAAAAAGGCGTAGCCGATCGTCCATTCGGCTACGCCCCCACATTACATCAAATCTTCCCTTTCGTTTGCTGCCAGGACCTTACGGTACACAGAGCTGCCCTGTCGACACGGTACCACTCCACGAACCAGTAAAGTTCGAACCACCACCGCCCGTGGCACCGCCGGTAACACACTGCAAGGCCGGATTTTCTGGAGTCCCGGCATGGTCTCCGTTGTTGACGTTACAAGCGTTCTGGTGGGTCGGCTTGACATTAAGCATGTTGTAGACACCAGGAGCTGGCGGCCAGCAGGTGTATACGGCCGCACCCCACTGCCATTGCACAGATACGCCAGGCACCGAGGCGCTGAAGATCCCGCACCAGTTTGGTGAGATACCGCCTCCCGGCAAATTGGCTGTCACTGGAAGAGCCAACCCGGTCAGGAAAATTTCATCGCTGCCCGAGATTGGAACGGTGGTCGTCCAGCTATTGGTACTACTGTTGAACGATGTCGTGGCGCACGTGGCGCTCGGGCTAAAGATAATCACTCCGTTCGGAACGTTCTCTGTAATACCCTTAGCCGAAACGGTCGAACCGCAGAACTTGATCGTTGCGCCCGAGGAAGGTATCCCGTTCGCCTTGATATGAGCGTTGAACCAGATGGTGTCGCCAGCCGGAATCGGTGTACCGTTGAAGTTCGACTGAATGCACGATGTCGCGCACGGCGGGCACGGCGTCGGTGTTGGTGTAGGCGTTGGTGTTGGCGTCGGTGTCGGTGTCGGCTGCGGGCAGCTCAGGCTGCTAGGCGAAAACGTGATCGGGACGGTATTGAACCCCACCAGAGTAGCCGACCCGGTGAAACTGTTACTCCCAATCAGCGGACCCCACGGTTGCGTGACGCAGGTGCTGAAAGTACCATTCGAGGGGGCTGTAAACGGAATCGAATTGTTAACCGCCATCGGCGTCCCCGATGCCGGCGTCACCGTTATCGAGTAAGTGATTGTATAATTCTGGCCCGGATTCAAAGCCGAGGCACTGACACAAATCGTGTATTGGTCGCAGCTAGGCGCTACTTGGGCAGTGTCTATATGATTCGCCATCGCGGCCTGTTCGGAATAGCTAGCAGGACACACACCGATCCTGCCAAGGCTAACATCCTTAGAATTGGTTTGCGCATTAGGAGGTCTCCTTTTGGGGGGTAATTCTTGTTGATCTTGATGTTGGGAAAAACGGAAGCGCGAATCCGCTGTAAAACTCCGTGTTTCCCGGTTGCCTCCTGCTACTATCCAAGTTACAGAGATCGACGCCCCCGAGTACCAATAAGACTTAATTATCGGAAAGTGGACAATTTGTACAACTTATTATT
>JAFAIO010000043.1 GCA_019236675.1 Verrucomicrobiota bacterium | reverse complement strand
ACGCCTGGAACGCTTGCCGGAAGTAGACGTCCACGAAGTCCTTGAGCAACTGATCGTTCACCCGAATTGCTCGAGTGAGCAACTCATGTGAGAATACGTCCAGATTAACCGGTTCATATTCAAGCAGAATTTGTGTGAGCACTCTTGAGGTAATTTCCTCCTCCGTCTTCGCGTCCAACACGCGTATATTGTAACCCTCAATGATCAGCTTGTGGATCTGCTCCAAGGTCAGATGCCGGCTATGAGTGCTGTCATAGTATCGCCGGTTCTGGTATTTTCGTATTTCCAGGGTTCGAGATTCTCCAATATCGTTTTTTGCCATTGCGGTATCGCCTTCCCAGCAGAAGCAAGAACGGGTTAACAAAAACGAGTTAACCATAACCACAACCATTCCTTGCCGATGCTTGGAGAAGGTAATTTTGGCCGCAGCCAGCCTCGCTGTCAACGGGTTTCGCATATGCACAAAAAATAATGCAAACGCACAAAAAAAGAGGCGACAGCCGCCAAAGTAAACGGTAGATTGTGCCTATGAAATCGAGTATAGGTGGCGTCATCGAGGAGCCGGCCCTTGACAACCACAAAGTCAGTCCTTTTGAGGAACCGTCCGGCGCTGTCAATATGCAGACGATTAAGGGACATGTTGCGGTTATCACCGGGGCCGCCGGTGGTATCGGACACGCATTGGCTCTGGACATGGCGCGGCGTGGTGCAGCCGGAATGGCGTTGGTCGATGCCAGTGAACGGGTTGCGCAAGTGGCCCGCGACGTGAACAACGAATGCGGCCGTCAGGTAGCAATCTCGTACGGCGGGGATACGACTGACCCGGCTTTCCGCCAAGAAGTCTACGCTGACATCACAAAAAAAGCAGGCGTACCCCGCATCTGCGTGCCGGCTGCGGCGATCACCAAGGATGCGCTAGCCGTACGAATCGATAAGCAGACGGGCCAAGTCGTGGTCTACCCTGTGGAGGATTTTCGAAAGGTGGTAGAAATCAATATGATTGCCCCGGTTTACTGGGCAATCGAGCTGGTCGCGGCCGTGGCCAAGGATCGCACCTCCCGCGGTCTGAAACGCTGGCAGCCGGAGGAAGGATTGCAGGGAGCCGTCGTCTTCCTCGGGTCGATTGCGTCAGTTGGTAACGCCGGACAAATCTCCTATTCATCCACCAAGGCGGGTCTGGAAGGAGCTGCTTCTACTCTCATGGCGGAAGCCATGTATTATGGAGTCCGCTGCAGCGTGATCCATCCCGGATTCACCGACACTCCCATGGTGCGAGCGCTGGGAGAAGAATATATCCGCACGAAAGTGCTTCCGCAGACCCAGTTGAAACGGCTGATCAAGCCGGAGGAAATCGCGGACGCGATTTGTTTCATGATCACGAACGCAGCGGTCAGTGGCGAGCTCTGGGCCGACGCCGGCTGGCGGCCGGCTACGTGAGGAACGTAACCGTTGTTAAAAAAAGGCTCCGTAGGAGTCAAATCTTTATAGCTCAAGACGCAAAAAAAAGCGCGCAGCTCCGTAGGAGCGACATCTTAATTCGTTACGGTGGCGGGCCGTTGGAAGCCTCGTTCATGCCGCTCCTAACGGAGCTAATCGCATGGAGATTGCCGCGGCTATAAAGATTTTGCTCCTACGGAGCTAATCATCTACTCCGCTGAAGCAGGGGTGAACGCTCGCCTCCTCCCAACCAGCATTTGTAAAGGTTTCATCAATTGGCGGTCCTTTGCGCCAAAAGAGGGCGAGGATCCGGCAAGAACCGTAGAGCCGGTCTTTCTGTAACCGCTAAAAATACTCGACAAGCGTACTCACCAGCCGCGGCGGGATCTGGGCTAGGCGGAGTGAGTGCAAAAAACAGAAGTCTTACAATATAAACAACTTTTCCCCGAATTTGTTATGAAACGAGAAATTTTCGTTCTAAGCGGAGTTCGAACCGCCATCGGCGGCTACGGCGGCAGCCTGAAAGATACCCCACCCAGCGAGATGGCGGCAACCTGTGTACGGGAAGCGGTCGCCCGCTCCGGAATCGATGTTAAAGACGTCGGTCATGTCGTTTTCGGCAACATCATTCATACGGACGCGCATGATGCTTATATGGCGCGGGTTGCCGGGATCAAGGGCGGTCTGCCTGATGAGACACCCGCTCTGACTTTGAATCGGCTCTGCGGCAGCGGCCTGCAAGCGATCATCACCTGCGCGCAGACGATCATGCTCGGCGATGCCGTCCTGACCGTTGCCGGAGGGGCTGAGAATATGAGTCGTGCTCCTTACAGCTCGCCGGCCATGCGTTTCGGCGCCCGGATGAATGACACGAAGATGATTGACATGATGGTGGCCGCGCTGAGCGATCCTTTTGATGACGTCCACATGGGAGTGACCGCGGAGAATGTGGCTAAGAAGTACAAAGTCTCACGAGAAGATCAGGATGCGCTCGCCGTGGAAAGCCATCGGCGCGCGGCTGCGGCGATCGACCATGGCTACTTTAAAGCGCAAATTGTTCCGATCGAGATCAAGGTCAAACGAGAGAAAGTGCCCTTCTTGACCGATGAGAGCGTGCGGCGTGGCAGCACCGTGGAGAAGCTGGCCAAGCTTCCAACCGTATTCGATTCCGAAGGCACCGTGACAGCGGGCAATGCCTCCAGCATCAATGATGCGGCGGCGGCGGTTGTGTTGGCGGATGGCGAATACGCCAAAAAGCGAGGGCTGAAGCCGATCGGCCGCTTTATCGACTATGCCTTTGCCGGTGTCGACCCCAAGCACATGGGCATCGGACCAGTGCCAGCTGTCCAGAAGCTGCTCAAAAAGACCGGTTTCGGTCTTGACGATATCGACGTGTTCGAAGTCAACGAAGCCTTTGCCGCGCAGGCTCTGGCAGTCTGTCGCGAACTCAATTTCCCAGCGGACCGCACCAATCCGAACGGCAGCGGCATCTCGCTTGGCCATCCCCTTGGAGCAACCGGCGCCATTCTGACGGTCAAAGCGCTCTACGAGCTGGCCCGAACCGGAGGCAAACGCGCGCTGGTCACGATGTGCATCGGCGGCGGACAAGGGATCGCTGCGATTTTCGAGCGTCCTTAAGTAAGCAGCCCAATGAGAAACCCCAATCACAAGCGAATAAAACATTTAGACAAAGAAAGAGAATCTCCCATGAAAAGAGTTGATGGAAAAACCGCGCTGGTCACCGGTGCGTCGCGTGGAATCGGACGAGCGATCGCACTCGAATTAGCGCGTGAGGGCGCTAAGGTCGCGATCAATTATGCGAGCAGCGCGGCCAAGGCAAAGGAACTGGCTGAAGAAATCAAAGAACTGGGTGGAACCGCTATCATCTACAAGGCAGATGTCGGAAATTCCAAAGAAGCCCGGGGAATGGTCGAAGCAGTTGCCAAAGAATTTACTCACTTGGACATTCTAGTTAACAACGCCGGCATCACCCGAGACGGCTTGCTTCCGGCAATGACCGACGAGCAGTTTAGTCAGGTGATTCAGACCAATCTCTGCGGCTGTTTTTATTGTACATCGGCAGCTATCCCGATCATGGCGGCACAAAGCTACGGCCGTATCGTCAACATCGGTTCCATGAACGGCCAAGTGCCGGCGATGGGACAGGCCAACTACAGCGCCAGCAAAGGAGGGATGCTCGCCTTTACCCGAACGGCCGCTCTCGAGTTAGTTAATTTTGGTATAACCGTCAATGCCGTGTGCCCCGGTTACACGGAAACTGATATGGTGGACGCGGTGTCACCGGCATTGCAAACCATTATCAAAGGCAAGATTCCAATGGGTCGTTTTGCTCATGCTGAGGAAATCGCGAAAGCAGTCCTCTTCCTGGTCGCCGACGGCGATTTCATTACCGGCCAACAGATTAACGTGAACGGAGGAGCGTACATGTAGGGTGGGGGTAGGGTTAACAGTTGTCAGTTAGCAGTTAGTAGTTAGCAGTTGGCGGCCAGCAGTTGGCGGTTGGTGTCCCGAAGGGATAAAAGGACTCAGCCAGGGGTTTTAAGCCCTGGAACCCGTCACCACAACCACCCGCCCCGAAGGGGCGGCAGAACTCTTGCCTCCAGATGCTGACGTTGATCTAACGAACCACCCATAACAAATTTTTCTTCCGCCCCTTCAGGGCGGGTGTTGCGTTCACGGGTTCCAGGGGTTAAAACCCCTGGCTGAGTCCTTTTATCCCTTCGGGATAAGTCCCACAGGTCCCGAGAGAGGGAAGGCGCTCCATACTAATCACCTCTCGCCTCTCCGCCTCCCTGACCGACCTCTTGAGCAATTTGGATAAAATATTCTACGACCGGGTTGCGGTTGTTCCGCATCCGAGCGGCACAATAACGGTATTTTGGCGTTGGCCGAGCCAGCGGTATAAAACGGACGCCGGCGGTAACTAACCGGCTGAATTGCTCGGGGACAATGGTGATGCCAAGGCCCGCTGCGACATAGTTCAGGACGGTAATCGGTTGGCCTGACTCCTGAATAACATGGGGCTGAAATCCAGCCTGTTGGCATAACACAATAATCCAGGGATTGAATACCGGAGCATTCAATCGGGAACCGAGCAAGAACCGCTCGTCTGCCAAGACTTTTAGCGGGATTGATTTACGCGCTTTCTGCGCCAGCGAATGATCTTGAGGGAGGGCGGCAACTAACCGCTCTTCAGCTACAGTGACGATATCCATGTCCGGTATCTCTTTAGGTGAACCAAGGCCGATTAACCCGAGGTCGATGCGGTTTTCGGCGATCTGTTCAACTTGAGCCGTCGAATCCATCTCGTTTAGGAAAAGTTGGACGTCTGGGAATCGTTGCCGGAAGCGGCGAAGTACGCGTGGCAGCAGGCCGTGGGCAAGGGATGGAACAAATCCAATCGAGAGCGGAACGCTCTCTCCGCGTGCGATCCGGCGGGCAGTTCTACTATAAATATCCGCATCCTGGAGCAGTCTTCGGCATCCTTCGAGGAAGCCCCGGCCGGCGGGGGTCAATTCAACTTTATGACTGTCTCGCTTGAGCAGTTGAACTCCGACATCTTCTTCCAGCGATCGAATTTGGGTGCTGAGCGAGGGCTGCGTCAGATGAAGACGTTTCGCTGCCCGCCGGAAATTCAGTTCTTCGGCAACAGCGACAAAGTAACGCGCGTGACGAAGTTCCATAAGAACAGCGGCAATAGCTATAACCTATCGCGCCGACTGAAACAAAGTAATTCCGACCGGCAGTAGCGGGGGTTTTATTAATATTTTCTATCTATGAGCGATGCTAAGCCAGCTAGTTCCGGTGGTGGGTTGCGCGGTCAGTCCGCGGGCTCGACTGCTATCTCTACAGTCGGCAAGGAAGGTATCGGCCTGACTTACCGCGGTTACTCAATCGAAGACCTCGCAGAGAACACCACTTTTGAAGAGGTCGCATACCTGCTATTAAAGGGCACCCTGCCGAACCGGCAAGAGCTCAACATTTTCCGGAAGCGCCTGAAAAGGTTACGCTACTTGCCGACCGGTTTGCGGGAAGTGCTCGAGCGTATACCCGAAGACACCCAGCCGATGGATGTCCTCCGTACGGGCACATCGATGCTTGGCACCCTGGAACCGGAGCACGATTTCACGGAGCAGGACGCGATCGCGGAACGATTACTGGCCTGTCTGCCCTCGATACTTTGTTACTGGTATCGTTTTGCTCATCACGGCAAACGGATCGAGCCCGAAACGGATGAGGACACGTTGGCCGGTCACTTGCTGACTCTAATCAACGGGGAAGCGCCCAGCGCCGATCACGAGCGCTGCATGGACATTTCTTTGATTCTTTACGCCGAGCATGAGTTCAACGCTTCTACATTCACCGCGCGAGTCTGCGCCTCGACGCTGTCGGATTTCTACTCCTGTATCACGGGCGCAATCGGCACTCTGCGTGGCCCACTGCATGGAGGCGCGAATGAAGCCGCCATGGCATTGATCTCCAAGTTCAGGACGCCTCGAGAAGCACACGAAGCCGTTCTGGAAATGCTGGCAAGGCGCGAAAAAATCATGGGCTTCGGCCACGCCGTCTATCGTCATTCTGACCCACGGAATGCAGTTATCAAAGAATGCGCCCGGAAACTGGCGCCTACGGCGATGGAAGGGGATGGTTATCTGTTCGGTATCTCGGAAGAAGTGGAACGAGTCATGAAAGAGAAAAAAGGACTCTTCGCCAATGCCGACTTCTATTCAGCTTCCTCGTACCATTTCATGGGTTTCCCGACGCGCCTGTTTACCCCGTTATTCGTACTATCGCGGGTAACCGGCTGGTCGGCGCACATCATAGAGGAGCGTTCCAATAACAAACTGATTCGGCCCAGCGGCGACTACATCGGGCCGGAACCCCGTAAGGTCGTTTCCATCGATAACCGGTAGCAACACGCAGAGGGCCAAATCTCTATGAATTCCACTCTCTTCAGTCAGAATGGGTACCACTCCGAACCCCAGAGTTCGCGGAACGGCCGTTCCGGTCTCTACCGAAGCTACCTCCTCTTCGGCGCACCTGGGAGCGGCAAGGGCACGCAGGGTAAGGCGCTGGGCACGGTCCCACGTTTCTTCCACTGCGCGTGCGGAGATGTATTCCGCTCCATAGATACCCGTACTAAGCTGGGTCAGGCATTCATCTATTACTCGGGACGAGGTGAACTCGTACCCGATGAGCTGTCACTTGAATTGTGGAAAGAATCGATCTCAGGGGCCATCGAAACGCATCGGTTCAAACCGGAACTGGATACTTTGGTGCTCGACGGCATTCCGCGGAATTTAAAGCAGGCGGAGCTGATGGAATCGCGGATTGAGGTACTGAGAGTTTTTCATCTGTCCTGTCCTGAGCGCTCGACGCTGGTCGAGCGGCTGAAGAAGCGGGCACTGAAGGATAACCGCCTCGACGACGCTAACGAGGCTGTTATCCGCAAACGTCTGGAGACTTACGAGATGGAAACAAAGCCAATCCTCAGCCACTACGATTCAGCGTTGATCCATACGATAGACGCCACCCAATCGCCTGCGCATGTGCTCTGGGAAATCCTGGGCGTGATCACCGGGAATAGGTCTTTGGAAAATCATGGGAGTAGTCATCGGCCTGAGCCGGGGAAGAAGCACCGGATGCGTTCATACGTCGAGTGATGCGAGGCAGCGCCGCAACCAAATCGTCCTCGTCCTTCGTCCTCGTCCCGCTCAAGGTCGGTCTGGCAAGCGAGGCGCGCTCCATCATGAGGGAGTGGCCAAGGCGGAAGGACGAGAACAAAAAAACGGCTTGGCTAAGGTTTTTTCCTTAGGTCCGTGTGCTGGGCTAGGGAAGGCGGGAAACGAAGCTGCTCACTTGGCCTCGCCGTTGACTGCGGTAAGCTGACCTCGTTAAGATAAAACCTCGGAACTAGTTCAGAAAACCAACCAACCTATGAACCCCCCAGTCTCAATTAGCGTTGTTGACCCTTCGCCGTGGCTGCCTCCACAGCGAACCGATCTTAATTTCCTCACAACCCCCTCGCTTGTGCTGGCCGAGCTTTCCTTCAGGAGGTGGCCATGAGCACACGCGCAAATGGAGAAGGCCTGAGCACGCTTGAAGCCTCACAACCCTCGCATCATGTGAGGGTCGCGATCGCGAGCCTGATTGGTACTGCGATTGAATGGTACGATTTCTTCCTTTATGGAACGGCCGCTGCATTGATCTTTAACAAGCTGTTCTTTCCGACCGTCGATCCGATGGTGGGAACACTGCTGGCGTTTGCCACATTTGGGATTGGTTTCGTTGCGCGCCCGCTTGGCGGTCTAGTGTTCGGTCATTTCGGTGACACCATCGGTCGCAAGACGATGCTTTATCTTACCCTGCTGATAATGGGCCTGGCGACAGCGGCGATCGGGCTACTGCCGACGTACGACACGGTCGGGGTCTGGGCGGCAGCGCTGTTGGTAGCCTGCCGCCTGATCCAGGGTTTCGCGCTCGGCGGCGAGTGGGGCGGGGCCGTTTTGATGGCGGTCGAACACGCTCCCAGTCACAAAAAGGGCTTCTATGGGAGTTGGCCACAGCTCGGTGCGCCCCTCGGTCTCGTGCTGGGTACGTTGGTGTTCTCGATTGTTTCCGGCATGATGAGCAATAACCAGTTCAACGCTTGGGGTTGGCGTCTGCCGTTCCTGTTCAGCATGATTCTGGTGATCGTCGGTCTCTGGATACGGTTCACCGTAGCGGAATCACCGGAATTTCAGAAGATTAAGGATACCAAGGAGTATGCGCGGATTCCGATCATCAACGCGATCGTCACTCATCCAAAAAGCATCCTGCTCGCGATGGGTGCGCGTTTCGCTGAGAACGGTTTTTTTTACATCTACGCGGCCTTTGTGCTCGCCTACGCGACGCAAGCGCTCGGTATGAACAAGCAGGACATATTGAACGGCGTCCTGATCGCCGCTTTCATCGAGACCTTCACCATCCCGGCGTTCGGCGCATTGTCGGACAAGCTTGGCCGCCGGCCCGTTTATATATTTGGGGCGATCTTCTCCGCGATAATGTCCTTCCCACTCTTCATGCTTCTGGGTACAAAATCGCCGCCGCTCGCTTGGATCGCGATCGTACTCGGCCTGGCTGTCGGTCACGCCGCTATGTACGGCCCGCAGGCGAGCTTCTTCTCTGAATTGTTCGGGACCAAGGTGCGCTACAGCGGCGTGTCGCTAGGCTACAACCTCGCATCGATCTTTGCCGGCGCGCTATCGCCAATTATCGCGACCTGGCTGATGAGCACTTACAAGCCTGCGACTTGGCCGATCTCGGTCTACATGATGATTCTGGCGCTCATTACTCTGGTGTCGGTATACTTCGCACTGGAAACGCGGTCCGGGATGACAAATGACAAATGACAAATGACAAATGACAGATGACAGATAGCCGACTTCAGCACTGTCGGAAGACCCAAAATTTGTCATTTGTTATTTTGAATATCTCACTGATGTGATCGAGCACCCAGCACTGCCTTTTTTAAAGCGCAACGAGAAGGGCAAGGTTGTATCGCCGATAGATGCGGTGAAGCTGATTCGCGACGGCGACACCCTGGCGACGGGCGGTTTTGTGGGGATCGGATTTGCCGAGGAGATCGCTATCGCTATCGAGCGGCGTTTTCTCGAGGCTCAAGATTCTGAAGCCTCAACGGCCGGTCATCCACGGGATCTGACGCTCGTTTACGCTGCCGGCCAGGGTGACGGCAAAGATCGTGGGCTTAACCACTTTGCGCACCCAGGCCTGCTCCGGAAAATCATTGGCGGGCATTGGGGTCTGGTGCCGAAGTTGCAGCGGCTGGCGGTTAGCAACCAGATCCAAGCCTATAACTTGCCGCAGGGAGTGATCACTCATCTGTTCCGCGATATCGCAGCCCACCGGCCGGCCCATATAACGAAGGTAGGATTAGGCACGTTTGTTGACCCGCGCAACGGCGGCGGAAAGCTGAACAACAGTACAACGGCAGACATCGTCCGCCTCATCGAGATCGACGGTGAAGAATACCTGCTCTACAAGACGTTCCGGATTAATGTTGGGATAATCAGAGCAACGACGGGTGATCCGGAGGGGAATCTAACGATGGAGAAGGAGGCCCTGACTCTTGAGGCGCTCGCCATTGCCATGGCTGCGCGCAACTCCGGAGGGATCGTGATCGCGCAGGTCGAGCGGGTAGCCGACAGCGGCTCGCTCAATCCGCGGCAGGTGAAAGTGCCGGGTGTAATGGTCGATTGCGTTGTCATCGCCAGTCCGGAGAATCACTGGCAGACCTTTGCTACTCCGTATAACCCCGCTTATTCTGCCGAGATCCGCGCCCGATTAGGCTCCTTGCCACCCCTCGAGAACGGCGCCCGCAAGATTATTGCGCGACGCGCAGCTCTCGAACTGACGCCAAACAGCGTCG
Organism: Verrucomicrobiota bacterium; assembly: GCA_019236675.1. GTDB lineage: Bacteria > Verrucomicrobiota > Verrucomicrobiia > Chthoniobacterales > JAFAMB01 > JAFAVN01. The sequence continues at coordinate 3,725 of JAFAIO010000043.1, read as the reverse complement.
TTAATCTCGGCATCGGCATGCCTGAGGGCGTCGCGGCAATCGCTAATGAGGAGAAGATCGCTGACCTCATTACTTTGACAGCCGAGCCTGGCGTAATTGGGGGAATCCCGGCGAGCGGCCTTAATTTCGGCGCTGCCATCAACACTCAGGCGGTCGTAGACCAGCCCTATCAATTCGACTTTTATGACGGCGGTGGCCTCGACATCGCTTTCCTGGGGCTGGCACAAGCCGATCAATCTGGTTCGCTCAACGTATCGAAATTCGGTCCGCGCCTGGCTGGCGCCGGTGGTTTTATCAACATCAGCCAAAACGCAAAAAAAGTCGTGTTCACTGGGACCTTTGTGTGCGGCGCGCTCGAAGTGCAATATGGGAACGGATCAATGCGTATCACGCGCGATGGCGACATCAGGAAATTCGTCGCGCAGGTTGAGCATGTCACTTTCTCCGGCGATGTCGCCCGCAGGAGCGGCAAGCCTGTCCTTTACATCACCGAGCGCTGTGTCTTCCGATTGACGAAAAGTGGACTCGAACTGGCGGAGATCGCACCAGGAATTGATCTCGAGCGCGATATTCTAGCTAAAATGGACTTCAAGCCGCTGATCCCGAAGGACCCTGAGCTCATGGACTCGGGCATTTTCGGAGCCGGTCCAATGAACCTGAGAGATCGCATGCTATCGACCCCGCTCGAACAACGGTTCAGCTACGACGAAGGGAGTAATCATTTCTTTGTCAATTTTGAGCGCTTCGCCATCCGCAACCAGGACGATATCGAGCGCGTCCGGCAGATGGTTGTCGATCGTCTCGCGCCGCTTGGCAAGCGTGTCTACGCGATTGTCAACTATGACCATTTCACCATAGAACCTGAATTGCTCGACAGCTACTCAGCCATGGTGCGCGGCCTAGTGGATAAATATTATGCCGGTGTAGCGCGCTACACGACCAGCGGGTTCCTTCGCATGAAGCTAGGCGACGCACTGGAAAAACGCGGCGTTGCACCGCATATCTACGAGAGGGCAACGGAAGCAGAGCAGTCTTTGCGGGAGATAAAAGGTTCGAACGAATGAAGAGTAGGCGCTTGGCGTTCTGAATCGTCCTCGTCCTCGTCGTCGTCCTCGTCCTCGAGGGTTGGTAAGGCCGCGCGGTACGTTGTTCAAACGAAGTCGCCTCGAGATTTGCGGTTCAGGATCATCTAAAAGCCAATCGAGGAACAGCAGTTTCGACGACGAGGACGATTTCAAAACGCGATCGCCGAACGGATATGCAGGAAAAACACTTCAACGGGCATGGGGCCGGCGGTTTTCATCGCGTCGCCTATACCGAATGGGGCCAGGCATCGGCGCAGCCGCCGGTGATCTGTGTGCACGGGCTTATTCGCAACGGACGCGATTTCGATTATCTCTCACTGGCGCTCGAGGGCGAGGGGAGACAAGTGTTCTGCCCCGACATTGTTGGTCGAGGCAAGAGCGACTGGCTCGCCAATCCTGCCGACTACAACTACGCGCAGTATATCGCAGACATGACGACGCTCATTGCCCGGACGGGCGCCGAATCGGTTGATTGGGTCGGTACCTCGATGGGTGGCCTCATCGGCATGCTGTTAGCCGGTGAAACGAACGCACCGATTCGCCGTTTGGTCATCAATGATGTCGGGCCATTCATTCCAAGCGCGGCGCTCCAACGCATCGGCGCATATGTAGGTCAAAGTCCAGTTTTTGAGGATCTCGAAAGCGTCGAGAAGTACCTGCGCGACGTCTACAGTCCGTTCGGTGATCTGACCGATGAGAACTGGCGCCATCTCGCGTATTACGGTGCACGGACCATGGCAGACAACAAATTGGGTCTCGCCTTTGATCCTGCTATCGCACAGCCTTTCCTCGCGACCAGCCAGGACGTGGATTTATGGTGGGCCTACGACCGCGTCCGGTGTCCCATTCTGTTGCTGCACGGGCTTGATTCCGATGTTCTACCGGCGGCAATTGCGCAGGAAATGACCCGGCGCGGGCCGCGGGCAGAGCTGGTCGAGTTTCCGGGAATCGGTCACGCACCGGCGCTCATGAACCCAACTCAGATTGCGATTGTCATAGACTTCTTGCGCCGCGCTTAACAAAACGTTTTCAGACCGTTACGCGCTTCGTCCGCCTAATTAACACAACGGCACAGCGCGTCCACCGTCTGCCGCTGTTTCCAGTTAGGAGAACGAAACACCTCATCTCCATTCATAGTTAACAATAGATGTTAGAAGATTCGCAATAGACGGGTGGCGCCTCTGAGCTTGATCGCCGTTGTTCAACATTCAGATGAGGGAATCGCATTAGTGCGAAGAGCGGGACCTAAACAACCGAAATGTGGAAGGCGCGCTTTCTTATGAACAACTCAAGCTCTTACCGTGAAACCTATGCTGCTTGGCAGCGTGATCCGCTGAATTTTTGGGCTGAAGCAGCCAAAGAGATCGATTGGATCCAAGCCCCGCAAAACATTTTTGATGCCAAAGCGGGCGTCTACGGCCGTTGGTTCCCCGACGCGACCTGCAACACCTGTTGGAATGCGTTAGATCGCCATGTGGTGGCCGGGCACGGGTCACGAATTGCTTTGGTCTACGATAGTCCTCTCTCTGGGATGAAGCGCAAGTTCAGCTATAGCGACGCATTGCTGGAAGTGTCTACCTTTGCTGCTGTCTTGCAGGATTTTGGTGTCAGCAAAGGTGATCGTGTTCTCATCTATATGCCGATGATCCCTGAGACAGTTTTTGCCATGCTGGCCTGTGCCCGTATTGGCGCGGTTCATTCGGTGGTCTTTGGCGGCTTTGCGTCGAAGGAATTGGCAACCCGAATTAATGATGCCGCTCCCAAACTCATTCTCACCGCCTCTTGCGGCCTCGAGCCGAAGCGGATTGTGCCCTATAAACCGCTGGTCGATGAGGCCATCAACCTGGCGGTGGTTAAGCCGAGTGTCACAGTGGTGTTCCAGCGCCCCCAGTCGCAGGCTGTGTTGCACGAGAAAGATCATGATTGGGCGGAGTTAGTTACGGCCGCCAAAACGCGCGGACAGCAAGCACCCTGTGTCGAACTTGCCGCGACCGATCCGCTTTATATTCTCTACACGTCCGGCACGACAGGTAAGCCGAAGGGCGTGGTTCGTGACAATGGCGGCCATATGGTGGCGCTGAAATGGACCATGAAAAATCTCTACGGCGTTGACCCTGGCGAAGTGTATTGGGCCGCGTCAGACGTCGGTTGGGTGGTCGGCCATTCCTACATTGTTTACGGCCCGTTGCTACATGGCTGCACTACCATTCTCTATGAGGGAAAACCAGTCGGGACACCTGATCCTGGGGCATTCTGGCGGGTGGTTTCAGAGAATCGTGTCGCGGCGCTTTTCACTGCGCCGACGGCTTTTCGTGCCATAAAAAGAGAAGACCCAAAGGGCAAATATCTTGGTGCTTATGATGTGTCCTGCTTGCGTACCTTGTTTCTGGCGGGTGAGCGCGCCGATCCCGATAAAATCGCCTGGGCGGAACGGATTTTAGGCGTGCCGGTGATTGACCATTGGTGGCAGACTGAGACTGCCTGGGCCATAGCCGGCAATCTGGTGGGGTTGGGGTTGTTGCCGGTGAAACCCGGCTCGCCGACCGTGCCGCTGCCCGGCTATGATGTACAGGCGGTCGATGTCGATGCGCACCCGGTGCCGACTGGGCAGATGGGATCGCTCGTGGTGAAATTGCCGCT
>JAFAIO010000536.1 GCA_019236675.1 Verrucomicrobiota bacterium | reverse complement strand
AGTCGAGGACCAGCTCCTTGCGAAGCTGCGCGATCGAAATCCTTCGCTGCGGGATTTCTCGAACGAAGAGGTCGTGCGTCGGGTGGAACCGGCCGAGGTCCTTGGAGCGCTCGGCGCGCTACGTCATATCCCAGTCTTGAACAACATCCAGGGATTGGTCGACATCGATCTATCTGACGGGGGAGATATCGAGGCGTTCCGCAAGGAAAGGACTGTGCCGATCTGCCGATCGGAAAACCGGCTGACTGTTGCCATCGCCAACCCATACGGGAATTACCGGGTTCTGTATGAAAGACGGTTTCCCGGCGTGGAGCTTTCTCTGGTTTTGACACATGCGAGCCAGATCAACGCGGTGCTCACGTCAAATTCCCGCATTCAACAGATCACGGCGGACGAAGTCCGGCGGCTTGACGTTGAGGAGGATGAGGATTCAGCTAAGGACTTTGACCTGAACATACCCTCCGACGATGCGGTGGTCCGGAATCTCCAAGCGATCATCCAGGACGGGATTACCCGGCGGGCATCGGACATCCATCTGCTCACGGAAAAAAATCGGTTCCATTTCACTTACCGGCTCGAGGGGGATCTGATCGAGCGCAGGGACCTGGACCAGAAGCTGGTCGGCCGGACCGACAACCTGCTCGCTCAGTTGATGGGCTTCGAGGCGATGGACAAGAACAAAGGGTTGCCATTGAGCGGACGGTTTACCGCGAAACTAGGGGATCGCCGGATCGCGGTCCGTTCAGAACGGCTGCCGGCCTACCGCGGATTTCATTACACGCTGCGAATCCTCGATAAATCGCATGTCAGCGCCAAGCTCGGTGAGGGTTCGCTGGCGCTGCATCCGGCGACGATGAAATACATCCGCCAGGCGCTGAACCTTCCGGATGGGATGGTCTTGATGAGCGGTCCGACCGGCTCCGGCAAAAGCACTACGCTCGTGGCCATGATCAAGGAGTTGTTCCGGACCAGGTACAACATCATCTCGATTGAAAACCCCGTGGAAGAAGAAATCCCGATGGTCACGCACGTGAACATGGAAGAGGTCAAGCACGGTCCACTCTATATCCGCTCAGGTATGCGCTCGGACCCCGACATCCTGCTCGTTGGGGAGGTTCGTGACCGGGAGACCGCCGAACTGGCCATCGAAGCAGCGCTGACCGGTCACCAGGTGTTGTCCACCATCCATACGACGTGGCCGTCCCAGATCGTGCTTCGTTTAATGCAGTTAGGCGTGCCGAAGTTTTATATCGCAGAAACATTGAAGGCAGCCTGCGGCCAGCGGCTTACCAAGAAGCTCTGCAAACACTGCAAGGAACCTCTCACGCTAACCGACCAGATCATCGATGAACTGGGGTTACCTCACATCTTTGCCGGGCGCACCGTCTTCAAAGCCGGCCCTGGTTGTGTCCATTGCGGTCAGTTCGGCTATCTGGGGCGGCAGGCGATTATCGAGGTCTTACCGATCACCGATGAGGTTACCGAACTGATGATGAGCCGGGACATGAGTTCGATTGAGATCGCTAATTTTATCTATGACAAGTACTCCGTGCCTTCGCTTCGGAGCCTGGCTTTTGATCTTCTTTACAACGGCATTATCGACATTCCGAGCGCGGCGGATTCCGTGCGGCTTGGTCTCCTCTCTGAAAGGGATAAGAAATGGCAACCTACGCAGTAACACTTCAAAAATGGATTGATCCGACGCAGCGGAAAGGCCGCTCCGAAACCAAAATCCTCAACGTGCCGGCCCCGGACGGAAGGGCGGCCATGCAGATCGCCGAGGCCGATGGCTGGTCGGTAACGAAAGCGGTCCCCGTCCTGGAGAAGGACAAAAAGGTGCGGCAACCATTTCCGACGAAGCCGCTCATTGTGATGTGCACGAGCCTGGCGTCAATGCTCGACGCGCAGATTCCTTTGCCGAAGGCGCTAGAGTTTTACCTGGCGCGAGTCACGAAAGCCGATCAGCGCATGGCGCTCAAATCCGTCGCCGTCGCGGTCCAACGCGGAGACGACAACCACAAGGCATTTGCCGCCACCGGCCGATTCGATAGCACCTTCATTGGGCTGGTCAAAGCCGGCACGATGGCGAGTAATTTATCGGCCGCGCTCCGCGCGTTGGCGCGCCGGATGAAAACGAACGTGGAGTTCGTGGGCAAGCTGCGGAAAGCGCTGCTCACGCCCTGCGGCATACTCGCGTTTCTCTGGTGTCTCTTGATCTATTCAATGACGGTGCTGGTGCCGAACGTGGAAGACATGTTGAACAGCATGCACGCGCCGCCCGATGGGTTCAGTGCCTTTGTTTTCGGATTTAGTCATTTCTACCAGGTTGTCTACATGCCGACCACCATTGTCGCCTTTACTCTTCTACTGGCTTGCGGTCTCAGCCGCTCGTTTCGGACGGGCGTTTTGAAGCTGATCATCAGCCGTTGGAAATTGCTGCGACAGATTATTATGGGGTTCCGCCAACTCACATTCATCGGGACTTTTGAGATGTTGCTCAGCAACAATATCCCGATTGCGGACGCGCTCGATACCTGTGCGCGTACTCTCAAGAACACGCCGATGGAGAAGGAGTTACTCCTGGCAAAGGAGAAACTCGCGCTCGGTATGAACCTGGGTGAAGCCATCCGGAAATACACCAGCTTCGATCCGCAGCTTTCGCACATGATCGAGGTGGGTGAAAAAGCCTCGAATCTTGCGGAGCAGTTGCTGCTCCTCCGCGATCTGTACGAGGAGGAGACCACTCAGCGCATCGAATTTTTCACCGGTTTGGTCGGGCTGGTCAGCAAAGTTGCCACCGTGAGCATCATCGCCGGCATTTATATCGGCACCTATTTGCCGATTGTTATGGCTGGAGTGAAGATGATGGGGGCTTAGGAAAGGGAGAGGGGAAACAAAAATTTGGACTGGTCATAGAATGACATCAAAGAGAACTAAGATGAATCGTCCCTTTCTCATTTTCTCCATTGGCCTGACGATCGGTTTCCTGGGCTTGTGCACCGCCCGCGCGCAGAGCGCATCAGGCGCCCAGAAACCCGTCGCGGGAAATATAACGCCGGTCGTGAAACCGCGGACTGCAACAGTACAAAAACCGGTAATCCCTAATTCGAACGCGATAACCCTCGCCGAGCCGGAGAAGACGAAAATCGTGGCCCTCTACCGCGGCAACGGTTCATTTGACGAGGCGCTGGCGCAGAAAGTTCGTCCAGCGCTCGTAAAAAACTTCCACCTTGAAAATGAGGCTCAAACCGCTTCGGCCGCCAGCAATCCGATTACTCGAGTTGTTGAGGCGCTGAACCTTGCGCCGAGTCTGGCAGGGACCGGTCCCCGATGAACAGGTCAAGCATCTCACGCTCTCAGGCCGGGTTCACCATGGTTGAGCTCGCGCTAGTGATCAGCATTCTGGTTTTATTGTCGGGATTGGCTTCGATTGCGGTCCCTCCATTCATCGCATACAGCAACGGAAGAAAGGCAGGGGAAGCGCTGCGCGCTGTCAAAGCTGCGCAGCTAATGTACCTCGCGGACAATCCGGCGACGCCTGTTGCCAACCTGACCCAGGCACTGCTGCTGCCCTACGTGCCGAACGGCGCCTGGCCGACGCTGCCGTCGGTGAATGGTGTGACGCCGACGATTAACTGCACCGTGTTTCCGCCCGTAGCAGTGCTAAATGGAACTACCTATAACCCGACCGGATCGACAACGAATGGCTTATGGAACGTCGGCACATATTAACCCAGATTCCGAAGTTGGCGAATCGTGCTCGTGCTCGATCCGCTGGGCTTCTGCCACCGGATGTAAATTTTCGGACGCGCAGGAGCCGGACCTGCGGGAGCAGGTCCCTGCCGCGAGAAGGCGGATCCACCCTCGTTGAACTCAGTGTTACCCTCTTCCTGATCATGGCGATCAGCGCAATGACGCTCAAAACGATGACGTCAAGCTGGCTGATGCAGAACTGGACGTTGGCGCAGACCATGACGGACGCTTACGCGACGATCGAGACGGCGAACGCTCAGCGCTGGGTTTTTAGTGAAATCCTGACGAGCAACCGGTGGCCGCTATACCCAACAGTCGCGACCGTGCGGGCTACCTTCGGCTATTCTCCGCGCGGCGCGGTGAACGGCACGGTTTATCGAACTTCTACTTTGTCACAGGATCCCACGACGCTCATGCAAACTTACACTCTTGAGTCCTTCGTGGTTTACCAGGATGGACCACGGGAATACTGCAAACTCAGCAAGGTGATAAGAACCGAATGAAACGACCGGGAGAGAATGGTCACACTCTGATCGAGATGGCCCTGGTCTTAGGGATTTCGACCATGATCGCCGCGGGGCTGGTAATGATGTTGCAGGTCCATTTCAACATGCTCGGTACAGCCGCCAAGTATCGTTTCCTCACAAATGATGCTCCCACGATTGGACTCCTGCTGACGAAAACGATGGCGAATGCCGATGATTATCGCATCTACTCTTCTCGAACGGTCGCGCTGAGTCTTACCGGCGCCGCAAACTCCGGCAGTGCAGTCCGGCTTTGGATGCGCCAGGCCAATGACAATACGACCCGCCAAGCCATTATTTCCTACGAAACGATCAACGGGAACCCGGGTCTTTACTTCTTTCTCCAAACGCCGAACTCCGGCAATGTGTACCCTTCCAACGGCAACTTTCCGACGAGCCCGAGCTGGCAACTGGCGGGAAGCGACCTGACAGGTGCGACTTTCTCGAATACGGCCGCGGGTGCGCCGGTGAATCTGCAGAATGCGCCAGGAATTCTGCTCGCAACGCTATACGGCGCCAACAACCAACAAATTACTTATGCTGCAGAAAAGAAATGAGCGCGGCGCGGCCCTGATCGTGGCCGTCTCGGTCGTGGGACTGGCTTTTGTGGTCTCGGTTGGAGCTTTTCTTCTGGCTGGATCGTTGAATCAGGATACCGCGCGTGTTGTCTCTTCCAAAATCGATATTGCCTCCCGCGAGGAAACGCTGGTTCGAGCCATTGTGCAGCAAACTGCCCTCGGGATCCAACCAAACAACAATTACTCCTGGACGACGATCATGACGAACGCTGTCAACCAGGTCCTCGCTACCGCATACGTCGATCCAGCGCAAGTCACGCAAATATTCGGCGCTAACAGTCCGATTGTCGTAAATGCCGGAGATACCGGGGGCGCCAGTCTTGGAATCTTCCAGGGCTATTCGAACAGTGCAGTCCCTTTTGGCGGAACGAGCGGTGTTGCGAGTCTGCTTCAGGCCTATGACGGCACCGTGGAACCACCCACGCTTAGCTGGGTGGGCAATACGCTCATCGACGCAGGGACCGCCGCAACAAATCCGCTCCAGTTTTTTCTCGGTTCCCAGACATCGTCCACTGGATCAGCCAGCACATCCCCGACCGGTCGGTGGAGCCAACTCACTTATCCAAACATTCGGTTCGGTTTCATGCAGCCAGGCGACGCCATGGTTGCCCGGCGCGTCTGGTGGCGTATTCCGGTCGACTTCCAGACCACAGAGCAGACACAGGAGCAGATCGCGGCAGGCCTGAATGGCATTTATCGTTATCCGGCGGCGCCGGTCAATTATATCCTGTCAGTCTACGAGATTCCCAGCCAATTGCCCATTACCGGAAACGCCAACATTCAGCTTGGCTTGTATTCGGATAGCTCGAGTTGGGGTAACACGACCTCTTCGACGAATCCCGTGTACATCGCCAGTTCGAGTTCGAGTTCCGGATCGATCTACGGCGACACCGTCCAGCTGCAAGGAGGCACCTACAACGGCGGGATTGGTTCAAAATGGAATACCAACGTGGGCGCCTCCACTTCTGTAGCTGGACAAACCTATGCTAACAACACGTTCGACGATCTTGGCGTACGCGAGGTTTCAGACCTTACGCGTACCGCCGGCGCCGGCGCCGCTCCCGTGTCGATTGCAGGAGACGACGGGAAGGTCGTGTTACTGCCAATCCTTCCTGGTTTGCCTTTTTACGACCCTGCTTCGGGAGTGCCGGCCGCTTGGGATCTGTACGCCCGGCCTTACTACCATTCCCGGGTCCGGATCACCATTTCCGGCACGAATAGCAACCTGAATTATTCCGGGGGGGTGATTAACACAACGGGAACCGCGGGTTCGATCACGGTCACAATCAGTTATTTACCTGATGCTTTCGGTCAGCCGGACGCTATGTTTGGCGTTTTGGATAGTGCTATCGGTTGGACCACCTGTACCTACCAGCAAACTTCCAACGCCTCCGGCGGCGGGCATCTCGTGAGGAGCGATGGTTCACCCTGTGATTTTCTACTTTACACGAGCACGAGTACGGGAGTCGCGGGTCAAGACCAGAACATTCTCGAGATAGATCTGAAAAATATGTTTGCCGCCTCAGGTCTTTCCATCCTGGGGCTGTCTCAATCCCAGTGCTATTCCATCTACATTAGTGCCCCCGCGGCAAGCAATACAAACAATACCGCTTACGCGCAGGACACCGCGTATGCGAATGTCGGTGTCACGATTACAGACTGCGACGATCTAGGTTTGTTCACCAACGGACTGTCAATTGTCTCGCCGCAACGGCTCTACTTAACCGGCAATTTTAACAATGGTGGAAGCGGGAATAACGGGACCACCGGGGTAAAGGTCGCCACAAGCGTCTATACGCCCGAGCTCCGCTATGGGATTGACGGTCTTCCGTCACAAATCGCCCTGGCGGGTCAGATCTCGATCAGCCAGGCAACTCAACAATCTGCCACGGCGGTGAATCCGCTCGCCTTCGTTAACGGTGCAAACTCTCCCATGGTTGGAACCGGGAATTCGTACAAGCTGAATGCGATCACGAACCCGCGGCAGGTTCCTCCGATCACGCGTCTGAACCTTCTTTTTACGATCGAGAAGGAACGGCCGAACTAGGCGGAATCGTATCGGCCTGTCGGCGAATGAGCGATCCGCTGCCCGGATCCGCTCGGCGCACTCTTTGAAAGCGCTGTTATCAGTCAGCACTTTTGCCTGAAAGATACGCCGATACGCCCAAACGCCGATCCACCGACGCGTTTCCCCGGATCCGCTCGGCGCACTCTTTGAAAGTGCCATTATCAGTCAGCACTTTAGCCTGAAAGGTACGCCGATACGCCCAAACGCCGATCCGCCGACCCGTTTCCCCCGATCCGCTGCCCGGATCCGCTCGGCGCACTCTTTGAAAGCGCCGTTTTCAGTCGGCACTTTTGCCTGAAAGATACGCCGATCCGCCCAAACGCCGATCCGCCGACCCGTTTCCCCCGATCCGCCGCCCGATGCGCTCGGCGCACTCTTTGAAAGCGCCGTTATCAGTGAGCACTTTTGCCTGAAAGATACGCCGATACGCCCAAACGCCGATCCGCCGACTCGTTTCCCCCGGGCCGACGACACGTCTCTCCTGGTAGCGACCATATGAAAAACGCGCCGTAGTAATGACTTTCCTCCGGCGTTTCGTCTTTGATCATCTCGGCCCGGATCCTTTCAAAGGTTGTGACCAGACTCGTGCAACCCGTGAGGATCCCGACAGCAAAAAGGCAAGAGATGCAAGACCGAAGTGAAACGTTAGATCGCATTGGGCTCCTGGGTCCTCCGGCAGATTAGGGCTCGGGGACGGGGTATTGCTCGGGGACGGGGTATTGCTTTTTAGGTTTCGATTTTTTTTGCCTGTTGACTGGGTTCTTGCTCGGTTCTCCGGTTGACAGCGCATTGCGAAGATCGGTCTCGTTTTCGTTGACGTGGCCAATCAGGCCGGGCTCGGCGAGGTCATGTTCCGGACCAATCATTGTCCTCCGGTTGTAATCGCTGACCTGCACCGATCGCTCGGGGTTCTCGGCTTGGAATGCGATGGGTGTAATGATAAATGCCAGGTTTGTGCGCGAACGCGAAGAAGACTTGAATCGAAACGCTTGACCGAGCAGCGGAATACTCCCAAGGATCGGCAACTTGTTGATTGAGACTGAGTTGCTAATGGTCACAAATCCGCCCAGGATCAAGCTGTAGCCGCTGGGAACCCGCGACAGGTTGACCAAGTGCGCCTCGTTGACAACCGGATAATTGTTGGTGATGGTGGTCGTGCCAACGCCGCTTGTCGCCGGGACCTCGCTGACTATTGTCGAAACGGTGCCATCAATCTGGAGCCGAATGGTGTTATCCGGCAGGATGCTTGGCGTCACAAACAGAGTGGTACCGATCTCACGGTTTTTGGCGATGTCGGACTCATCGAGATAGTACCGAACATTGTTAGCAATCTCCGGACCCGCGGTGGTCGAGGTTACTGTTGAAATGACAATCGGTGTGCGTGTCACCACCCTGACAGTTGATGTCTGGTTGTCTTCCGTGATGACCAGGGGCGCGTTCTCTTCGTGCGCCCGCGTATTGGCATACAGGGCATGGAGCACAGCCGTTACCGTGACCGGGCCGAGAATGACGTTGGTGCCTTGATTCCCTAACACGACGGCGCTACCGAACGTGCTCTTCGTAGCCGACAAAGACGGTCTGAAGCCGAACGCGGCGTCCAGATTGCTCTGCGCCGTCGCGGTAAGGGTCAAACCGTTTTGGCCCAAGGTAGATGACCAATCCACTCCGGTGTATTTGTTGCCGGTCGTCGTGATGCTGATGACACGCACTTGAATGGAAATCTGGCGTCTTGGCACATCAATGGATTTGAGGTAACGAGCGATCTTCGGGAGCACGGTCTCGTTGTCGCTTACGACGATCGTGTTAATCTGTGGTTCGAGCCTCGCGAAACCGCGGTCGGGTGTCAAAAAATGTGCGAGCATGGGCTGGATGTCTTCCGGCTTTGGATGGATGTATTTGAGCTCGTATCGATACTCCTGTTGCGGAAGCGTAGCGATTTGATCCTGCGTGAGCGCGTAAAGGGTACTGCCTTTATGAAAAAGCACCAGGTTGTATTGCAACGCCAGTTCACGGATGCTATCCAGCGGGTTTCGTCCCCTGAAAAGTTCGCCGGTCACTTTGATCGAGTCGAGAAACGGATTTTGGAAATATTGGTAATTCGCCTGTCGCGCCAAGTATTGATACAGGTCGTTCAAAGGGTAGTTGTCGAGCCAGAAACTGTCGCCGGTGTTTAGCGTTGGGTCTCCTGGTTCGCTGGTCGGTGTGCGCTTGGTCGGCGTGGGAGTTGGGGTAACTTCCTCGGCGGGTGTCGGCGCCGGCGACGAATCGGGGGTTTGTGGCAATGCCTGCAGTCCGGCATCCGGAGTGGAGGCGGGCGATGCGGCAGGTGTCGGCGCCGGCGACGAATCGGGGGTTCGTGGCAAAGCTTGCGGCCCTGCAATCGGAGTGGAGACGGGTGACGCGGCAGGAACTCGTTCGACAAATGGCAACGACGAAATCGCGGCCAAACATCCGGCCGCTATTAAAAGGCTTCTAACAGAAACGAACTTGTTAGTGGGCATTCTATTTCTATAATTGGAGACCGCCGTTTCCCGGACGGTATCCGCAGGCAACTCTTTGGACCGGGACCGAACTGCACTCTTTGTGAGCTGTTGTAGCTCGAAATCACAGAACCGCACACCGCCTTGATCTCTGAGAAAAGGGGCTGGCTGCCCGATGACGCGCACTCAGCCTCCCGACCTGCAGCGCCGGTTCCCCGTCCGAAATCCGCCAATCCGCTTAAAATGGCAATCCGTGCCGACAGGGCCATGAATCGTTAGGTCCTAATTTCCGGGATATCGATTTCGTCATCTTTCCGTCAACTACAACGAATGCGATCTTTTCGGCGCTTTATGGCAGCTTTGGATAATTTTTTCAATATCTGTTTATAAAGTTTTGACTTAAATTTCGATATTCAGGCATGTTTTCCAAAAGGGAGTATATCGGCCAGCGCCCACTGAACGAACGAAAATGAAACTAAAAAACGCATTCCTGGCGATCGCCACGGTGTTGGCAATCGCGCCCGCCGGACAAACCAGAGCGGGACCGGAAGCGGGAACCGGCCTGGGCACCATCATTGTGTATCGCCCATGGTCGATCTTTGGGCCCGATATGGAATTCAATTTGAATCATGGACCCGACGTGACGGTCCGCAATGGCACCTATTATCGACTTACTGTCCTGCCGGGGGATAGCATTATCAGTCATGACGACATGCCATTCATCGACGAAGACGAGCAAACGGTGCACGTAGAACCGGGACAAACTGTTTACTTCCAGTACATGATCGCTTCGTCCTTGATATTTGAGGTAGCGGACAACCAGGAGAAAGCGGCCATAACGGTGAGCAAACTCGAACCTTTAAACTAAAATCCCTGCGCACGCAGGTAGGACGCGTGCGGGTTGGTATTAACTACCAGATCAGAACCTAAGCCGCGATCGCTGCCAAATGGATTCCCGCGAAAGCTAGTGATTAGAAGTTTTTGGTTTTTGTTTTGCTGTTAGTAATAGTCGGTCATTTTGAAACAGCCGGTTCCTCCTGTGGCCGCACTTTTTTGATGTCTACTATTTCGCCGCCTTTTCTTTAAGACAGCAAAGGGCCAAGGCTGACAAACGCGATGGCGATCGCGTCTTCGACATCAGGAATAGTTTTGAACGAACGCCCTCGCAGTACCAGCAGGCAGCCGCCGGCAAGCAGTGACCCAAGCCAGCCGCCAGCCAGGGCCGCCAAGAAGATGACCACGCCAAACGCCTGTTTCGTTTCAGGGTATCCGGCGCGGATCATGAGTAAACCGCCCAACCCGCCAATGGCAATTTTCCAGAAATGGCTCAATAGATCCGGCTGTCGTTGAAAGATCAGACTGGCCACGAGTGCAGCCAGTGCGCTCAGAAAGACCGCTCCAATGCCATGTCCGGTGCGTCGAGTCCGCAGCGCGTATGCGAGCAGTGAGTAGACCGCCAGGAACAAAGCCGCGCCCAGAAGTCCGCTCTTCAGATAGGCGAGACCAGCGCCGGCTCCGGCGAACAGTTCCACCAGGAAGTACCACACCGGGATCGGAGCGTGACAGGAGCGGCATCGACCTCTCAGCAGCAGCCAGCTGACCACCGGAATATTGTCGGTTGCTCGAATCTGGGTCCGACAGGAGGGACAAAACGATCGCCGCGGCTGCGTCACCGTCAGCCCGATTGGTATGCGATAAATGCAAACGTTCAGGAAAGACCCGATGCTCGCCCCAATCGCGGCGACACAGGCGACCAGAATGCTTTGAACTAGAAGGTCAGGCCCAGCCATTGTTCACCATTGCCGCGTGGTTAATCCAACGAAACAAAATTTTGGGAGCGCGCCTATCCTCGATCATAAGAACGATAACGACGTGTTTCAGCTTTTTACGCGTACCATGATTTTAAGCATTACTGAAGGATTAGTAGTAGGTTATAAAGGTCGAGCGGTCGCTACGCTGACCGAGGATATTCACTTTGCCGGCGGCGAAGCCACGCTTCTTCTCGGTTTGAATGGCCAGGGTAAAACGACATTGATGAAGACCCTGGCCGGGCTCATTCCGCCAGTCGCCGGAACCGTCGCTCGGACACGCTCGTTGTATCTGTCGGACGAAGTCGATTTTCCGGAAAATCTGACTCCAATGGAGATCATCCGTTCGTTGGATTCGCGTGGCAAACATCGCCAGATCGGGGCCGAACTTCTCCATGATCTGGATGTGCCGAATAAAAAATATAGGCAACTTTCCAAGGGCAATCGCCAGAAGGCGCGCATCGCGATTGCGGAGGTGGTGTCAGCGAGCCGTTCCGTTCCGTTGCTCGAAATGGATGAACCACTTTCGGGTCTGGATTTCCAGGCCAGAGAATATCTGGTCGACCGTTGGCTGGTCAAAAATCATGAGGGGCGTCATCTCCTCGTCAGTTTGCACCCGTCGGAAATTCCGGTCGTTCCGAGTCAGATTTTACTCGTCGCGAGGGGCAACATTTTCTCCGTGAACCCGGAGATGCCCTGGCCCGAGATCCGTGAACGCCTCCAGGAACCTCTAGCTGTCACTGTCTAAAACCACGAAGGGCCGGGGACACCCGTGCCAACTCTATGAAATCGATCTTTCTTCTCCATTTTCGTCAGGTCATTCGCGAGAACGATTGGATTCTCCCTTTGCTCGTGTTGCTCGCATGCGCGCTGTTTGGTGATCGGCTTGCGCCGATTCAAGATGATCCGAGCCTTGGATTTTCCGCTCGAACCCAGGCGATCTGGGGCGCCGCCTGGCTCTGCTCAATTCTCTGGGTCAGTTTTGTTGCGGCCAGACTTGGATCGATGCAGCGCGCAAAACGGTTGCGCGATTTCTGGAAGAGCCTCGGCTTAAATGATTTCAAGTACTTCGGCGGTCTGTTTCTGATCCCGAACGTCCTGAATGCCGGGCTCTTTGTGCTCGCGGCGGTGCTGAGTTCGATCTGTGGCAGAATGCCGGAGGCTCCATTGAGTGAGTGGATCCTGGTGAATCTTCAGGCCGTCCTCTTCGCGGTGCTGGCCCAGGCGATTGTTGCCGCGGTGATTCTGGCAGTGACCAATTACCTCGATGCAGCTCCCTCGTTTGCGTGCGGATTCCTGCTGAATCTTTACGGCATGTACGGCATCGAAGTGGTGGACCTTGCCCGATCCAGCCAAAGCCCCGGGGCTGTCGCATTCGCCGATCTGCTTTGGAGTATCGGACCGCACCTGCACTTTGCTGATTTCACTTCGCGGCTCACCTTCTTTTGGGGCGCCTTGCCGCCGATGGTGTTCCTGAACGCAACGCTGTATTTCGGCGGCCTGCTTCTATTCGCCGGCGTCCTTAGCGTCCGCCTTTGGAAATATCGGAACGCCTGACATGAAACAGATTGCGTTCATGCTGCTTGGGCTCGGTTGCTGCATCTTTGGCGGATCGCTGATCCGCAACTTTCAATGGGTTCCCGACGAAGCTCCACGCTGGAATCCATTCGCGATCAAAGAAAGCGGACTTGGACGCACACTCTCCCGTGTCCTGACCGAACAGGCGAATACCGCGTACCATCACGGTCTCTACGCGATGGGCGAACGCACAGTGGCCAACCCGTTCTCTCAATGGTTGGATGCCGGCAATAATTCGCTCGGATTCCCGGGAAGGCTCAAATATCGCCCGCTCGATCGTTTCCCGCTGAAGCCTTTCGAAGTGAAAGAAGCGCTTGAACAGGCCGAAAAGAATATTCGAGTCGCGTTTGAACTTGATCCGGGCAATTACGCTGCCTACGACGTCTACCACTTCTTCCTGACGTCCGAACTAACGCAAACCGAGTTTGGCACTGAATCGTTGAACATGTTAGGTGAGTGGCAAGGAAAAGAGCGTGAACGCAGGCGCCAACGGGCGATCGAGATCACCGAGGAGGCGATTCGCAAGTTTCGTCCGGCAATGGATCCGGAACGTTATCTCACCGGGGCAGTCATATGGTACAACCGCTTCATGCTCATGGCGCCGGACGTGACCAGCCGCCAGGCTTCCGTCGACGCCCGAAACCGATTTGATTCTCTCGGATTCGCAACGCTCCAAAAGATGCAGTTTTATCTGGGCGGGGCAACGAAATGCGAAAACGACTTAAAGGCGAACGGGCTCTGGGAAACTCGTCCATTACCTCGCCGAAATGATTACGCGAAGGTCTTCCAGCTCTTGAACGCGCTCACTCGCTCTCTGAGCCTGACCCTGGAGAACAATCGGGCCCATATGCCCGGTTCGTACCTTGGGTCGTTGGGCGAATTGGGCAAGGGGTCGACTAGCAACTAGTAGTTCCCGCATTACTGTCCAAAATAATCGTTAGTTGAACAGGTGATCTGTTATTGAAGGGCCTTGGCAGCGTTCTGGAATGGCTTTTGGAGATGAGGTTCTGTCTGCGGACGAGGGCGCCTGCGCACGCCCAGCTGATGCCGCGACAGAGTAAAGGAGCATACGCGTCTCGCGTGTAAACCTTCCGAAGTAGAGGCTAGACTAAAATAGCTCGAGCGGGAAGGAAGCCAACTTCATTCCGCCGATGTACTACCAATGCTCGAGCAGAGCTCAACTGGTCGAACCTACACGCGGGACGCGTATGCTCCCTTACGCCGAGACGCTCCTGCCGAGCTGGAAAAAATTAACCGGTGGCTCCATGCCGGCGCCTTTCCATTTTTCTAATTTCGAAAAATCTGTCTTGGACAGTAGTGCAGTTCCCGGCAAAAGAGGTCAGTCAACAACTCTAGACAAAAACGAGCCAACTTTGGATTCGCGGATCGGTTTGGCGGTCACGATTTGACTCGAAGCGCCGGATCTGCTGGCTGAGCCCTCTCCACTGAACAGGCCTCGAGGCCTGTTCTACCCTGGCGTTCTAGCATTCGAATAAATGCAAAACGGCGCTTGGCTTTCAGAAATCTCAGTATCGCGTTTTGAACTAAAGAATTTCTCTGCCGGAAATTTAATTTCCTAAACCGGTT
>JAFAIO010000460.1 GCA_019236675.1 Verrucomicrobiota bacterium | reverse complement strand
CGAGCTCGCTGCCCGTATCAAAAAAGGAGACAGAGAAGCGCGAGCTCTGATGATCAAGGCGAATTTGCGACTGGTTGTTAAGATCGCCCACGATTACGCGAATTTGGGACTTCCGTTGTTGGACCTCATTTCCGAAGGAAATATCGGCTTGATGAAGGCCGTGGAGCGTTTTGATCCTGCAAAGGGGGGCAAGCTCAGCACTTACGCTGCCTGGTGGATAAAGCAGTCGATCAAGCGAGCGTTAGCAAACCAGAGCAAGACGATCCGTCTACCCGTCCACCTGGTGGATAAGATTTCCAAGATGCGACGAGTCTCGCTGCAAATGAGCGAGGAACTAGGACGCGAACCTACCGACGAAGAATTGGCCGAGGAAATCGGTATTTCGAGCGGCAAGGTCTCCCAGTTAAAGACCGTTTCAATCCGGCCGGCTTCGCTAGACGCGCCCATTAGCGATGACGACTCGACCGAGTTCGGGGAAATCGTCGGCGACGAGGACGCACAGACCCCGTTTGAGCTCTTGCGAGACAAGAACTTACGCGATGAGGTCAGTGAACTCCTGGAAGTCTTGGATGACCGCGAACGAAAGATCATCTTTCAGCGATTCGGTCTCGACGGCGGAAAACCGAAGACCCTAGAGGAAGTAGGCAAGAAATTCGGGGTTACTCGAGAGAGAATTCGGCAGCTGCAAAATATCGCTTTGGCGAAATTGCGGCGGGCGCTGAGCAAGAAGGAAAAGCCGATCGAGATACCGCAGGAGATCTTCGAATTTAACTGATCCTAGAAGGATTTAAAAAGGAGCTAAGGGACGCAACGGAGTAAGTTGTCTGTTTTAGCTTTCCTCAATGTTTTTATTAGGCCGGCCGGTATTTTATCTGGCCGGCTTAATCATTTTAAAGACAGCCGGCATTTACCTCGCAGGCTTTTTTTGCAATTATCTAAATTGTCGGATACGTCGGCTTGACATACACCGGCTTGTCCATTAGCTGTCTCCTCCCATTCAATTTCAGCAGGAGCTAAGCATGGCAGTCACTGAGGTTATTCTCAAAGAAAACATTCCCGGTCTTGGCGCTGAGGCCGACGTGGTCAAGGTACGCCGGGGATTCGCTCGCAACTTCTTGGTTCCTCAAGGCAAAGCCTACGAAGTGACTCCCGCCAACCTGAAGCGGCTGAACCTGTTAAAAGCCAAACGAGCGGAACGGGAAGCCCGGGAATTGAACGAAGCCCAGGAACTCGCTCGCAAAATCAATAAGGTTAAGCTGGACTTCATTCTGGAAACGGGCGAGACCGGAAAAGCCTTTGGCTCGGTCACCGCAAAGGATATTGAAGATAAGCTACTTGCGGAAGCCGAAATTAAAGTTGATCGCCATCGGATCCGCGTTGAGCGGCCCATTAAAGAAAGTGGCGAGATGGAAGTGCCCATTCATCTGCACGCGGATGTAACAGCTACTTTAAAGATCGAAGTCAAGGCGCACACGCCTGCCCCGAAGGAGCCAGAACCCGAAGCTAAGGACAGCAAGTCAAAGACCCGTAAGCGCACGAAGACAACTGCGAGTTAAGAATGCCGAAAGGTTCTCAAGGCTTGACCAAACCTCTTGAGAGACCCTTGAGTGACCAGGGTGCGGCGCGCAGGGACAGCGGGAAAAGTTATTCACAAACTCTTCACAGCCCATCCCCAAGCAAAGAGGCGCCCAGGTCCCTACCATTCAGCAGCGATGCCGAGAAAGGCGTGCTGTGCTCGATGTTGTTGTCCCCACGCGACGTGAGCGATCTCTGCGTCCTCCGTTTGCAGCCGGCAGCCTTCTACGCTCCTGCCCATCAGATCATCTACGAGTTGGTGTTGGAGTTCGCTGATAAAAGCAAACCCATCGACTTTATCACCCTGAAACAAACGTTACAGGACCGAGCACAGCTGGAAGAGATCGGCGGGATCGAGTTCTTGAACGAGGTCTATGGTTTTGTGCCGACGGCGGCAAACGCAGCTTACTATATCGATATCGTTCGGGAAAAATACCTGCTCAGACGGTTGATTCTGACCTGCGACGGGCTTAGCGGCCGGTCATACGAGGAACAGGAAAATGTCGAGCCGCTATTGGATGACGCTGAGCGCGAGATTCTGCAAATCCGAGGCGACTATATCCGGGTCGATGTCGTCCCCACCAAAGAATTGGTGATTAAGGCGATCGAACAAATTGAGCATCTCTATGAGAATCGCGGCGCTGTGACCGGTTTACCAACTGGATTCACAGATTTGGATCGGATGACAAGCGGGCTGCACCCAGCCGAGATGATCGTTATCGCTGCGCGACCTAGCATGGGCAAAACTGCGTTTGCCATGAACGTAGCAGAGCATGTCTCTTTGGATGTGGGAAAGCCCGTTGGGGTTTTCAGTCTGGAGATGAGCAGCCAACAGCTCGTTCAGCGATTGTTATGTTCGCGGGCCAAGGTCGATCTGCAGAAGGTCAGAAACGGGTTTCTTTCCGAACGCGACTTTCCCAGTTTGACGACGGCTGCGTCGCATTTGGCAGGTGCGAATCTATTTATCGACGACACCCCTGGCCTTTCCATCTCTGAGCTGCGAGCCAAGGCACGCCGGTTAAAGGCAAATAACAAGATTGAGCTGCTGGTAATTGACTATCTTCAGCTGCTGCGATCCACGACTCGGCGTGCTCAAGACAATCGTCAGCTTGAGATTTCCGAGATTTCCGGCGGCATCAAAGCTTTGGCAAAAGAGCTTGAAATTCCCGTCATCGTGGTTGCTCAGCTAAACCGGCAACCGGACGCGCGTGCGAAAGGAGACGCCCCTGGCCGCCCCCGGTTAAGTGACCTGCGGGAGTCTGGATCCATCGAGCAAGATGCTGACGTTGTAGGCTTATTGGTGCGGCCTGAATATTATGCGACCGATGAGGAGGAGAAGGAGAGGAGTGCTGGAGAAGCAGAACTCATCATCGCGAAACAACGAAATGGTCCGACCGGAGAGGTCCCGCTGACGTTCCGAAAGGAATACACGCGGTTTGAAAATCGGTCCAAAGAACACGCGGCGTAAGGCCCTGGCGGGGCGACAACTGTGGAGCGCTGCCTTCCGCGGCCGCGGGACGAGGCCGTGGTGTACAGGCAATACGGCTCCCTAGTGCTCTTGTTTGTATTGCGCACTTCCCCGACAGAGAGCGAAGATCGCGAAAACCTTGGCGTGGTGCTAATGCCCTGTTCACCACAGCCTCGCAAGCAAGGCAGCGCTCCACGGTGCTTCGCACTATTAGCAGAAAAAACAGCGGTATGATCTTCAATCCGGGTGTTTTTATAGGTACTACCTTAAGCTCCGGGATCGAATTCTTGGAGATTGTAGCGATTGCCTACGCACTCAGCAGCACGGGCTATCGCCGAGAAGCTTTGCTTGGCAGCTTGACCGGAATCGTGGGCATAGCACTGGCCGGCGCATTGCTCGGGCCCGGGTCAATTCATTTTCCGCTACGATGGCTGCAAGTCGCTGCGGGTATCGTTATCATCTATTTCGGTTGGAAGTGGACCAAGAAATCGGTTGTGCGCCAAGCCGCAGGGAAACGCGCAGGTTGGATTGAAAACCCTCTAAAAAACAAAACCCTGGAGACGCATGACTCCCGGACCGGGTTCAGTTATCTCAACTTTATTGTAATGACCAAATGCGCGGCGCTCGAGACGTTCGAAGTTGCGTTGATCGTGATCACTATCGGACTCAGCTCGAGAGCTTGGCCGGAGGCGTTGAGCGGAGCTTCGATCGCGCTTGTGCTGACCGTTAGCCTGGTGATTTCTCTGCATGGTTATTTGCAGCGACTGCCTGACGTATTCATAAAACTGGGCGCCGGACTAATGTTGCTCACTTTAGGAACGTTCTGGCTACTTGAAGGCCTCGGCCTTAAATGGCCATTGGGAGAATTGTCGGCGCTCCCGCTGTTTTGTCTCTTTTTATTGTCCAGTTGGGTCGCGATTCTGTTGGTTCGTAGACGAAGTATTGTCCAGTAGGGACTTGGCTTCTGCCGCCCCGAGCGCTGACCAATGGGCACGATGAATTCGTGCCATCGTTGAGAGCAGGGGAGCCGCATTCCATGTTCGATTACCGCTCGTGTTGTTCGAAAAAGGGTTCTTTCCGTCCTGATCGTGTGTTAGCTGGGGCTCCCTTGATCGCGTAACCAGACCACCAAACGTACAACGTCAAGCGGCGTGGCACGGTTCTTAGGGCGTCGCGGTTGTAGCACAACGAAACCTTCGCACTCAGTGTTAGATCGCAGACACGATTAGGCATAGCGACCTTGAATGCGACGCCCCTCCGTTTGGCCTCCGCCACAGCTCAGGTCTGCTCCAGCGCGTTGGAGCCCTTGTCCGTCTTCTTTATCGATCCGTGAAAACCGGCGAATTACTCACGAACGACCACACTGGCAACCGGCTGCCTTTCCTGCTCTTTCACACCGGGAGGTACCGGAAAAACGAGAGTGACCAAAGTTCCCTCACCTAATTCACTTTCGATCGTTACCGATCCGCCGTGTAAATCCACGATGGTTTTCACAATCGCTAAGCCCAAACCTGTGCCGGCCATCGCAGCCGCGCGCGAGGCATCCACTCGGTAGAAGCGATCGAAAAGCCTGGGGAGATGTTCCGGTGGAATACCTACCCCATCATCTTTAATCAAAATTTTTACGGCATCGGGCAGAGCAGCGACTTCGACCGTGACGGTTCCACCGGGAGGCGTGTGTTTGAGGGCATTCGAGACGACATTGCCGATCGCGCGCCGGAAAAGCGTGCTATCCGCAAAAAGCCGGGCATCTCCGGAGAAACTAAGCGTCACTTCTGATTCCGTCGCCTGAAGCTCGTGATAGGAAAGCAGTTGGGCCAGCTCGTCCGCAACGCGGAACCAAGACTTTTGCAATGATAAATCAGCATTCTCCGCTCGCGCCAGAAACAGCAGGCTATCGATTAACTCTGCCAAACGGTGATACTCCTCGAGACTCGAGGCGATCACGCTAGCATACTCTTTTGAGGTCCGTTCTCGCGTCAAGGCGACTTCGGCTTCTCCCATCAGATTGTTGATCGGGGTGCGAAGTTCATGGGCGATGTCGGCTGAGAATTGAGAGAGCCTTTGAAAAGAATCTTCTAAGCGCTGAAGCATGGCATCAAACTCAGCGGCCAAACTGGCAAGTTCGCGCGGCCAAGCCATAGATCCTACTCTTTCCGCCAAATCACTGGCCGTGATGCGATGCGCCGCAGCCGAGATCTCCCTGATTGGCCGGATTCCTTGGCGGGCGACATAGGTTCCGGCGACGGCCGATATGACGGAGCCCGCGATCAAAACCAGCAACAGTTTATTCCGGTAGTCGTGCAGGATGTTCTGTTCCGTTGTGGTGTCGAGCGCCACCGTGTAGATGAAACGCTGCGGCTTGTCTAGAGCGAGCTTCCCCGAGCCTTCGCTGGCAATCCAGGCGCTACTTATCAGCAGTGTTCTGTCCGGCGACGGATGAAACTCTCGAGTATCCCCAATGGATCGGTCCTCCGCCGCAGGGGATGGACATAGTAATAACTCGGGAATCAGCTCTTGTGCTCCAGTCGATTGAATCACCAGAGTGCCGTTGTCCTGGAGCAATCGGCTATAGTAGACGCTACGGCGCCGGGCGGTGCTTTCCCATTGCACCTCTTCTTCCAAAGCCTCCTGATCGTTAGGCCGTTCGTGCAAGATCTGGCGCATCACCGAAATTTTGTCGGCCAGGGTATTTCGAGCGCTGATCTCGAGACTCTCTTTTAGCGACCAGTAAAGGAAGGCTCCAAAAAAGGACAGAAGCGCGATGGCGATAACGGCATAGGAGGCGGAGAGACGGAACACCATCGACCAGGAACGCTGCGGTTCGCGCTTCACAGTTCGCGGTTCACGATTCACCGTTAGGAAACCTTTCCATCTTCAGCGCTCTCCTAGCACATAACCAACGCCGTAGACTGAATGAATTAAAGGCTTCTCGAATGGGTAGTCGATTTTCCGGCGCAATCGTCGAACTGCAACGTCAACCACGTTGGAATCGCTGGCCGTCTCCATGTTCCATACTTCCTTCGCAATTACCTTGCGTCCGACCACTTCGTTCGGTGTCCGTGCCAGCAAAAGCAATAAAGCAAACTCCTTCGGCGTAAGGTCAATCGGCTGGTTGTGACGAACAACTCGGTGGCGAATCAGGTCCAGCTCCAGGTCCGCGATCCGGAGACTGGTTGGAGTTGTATCCCGGCCTCGGCGAAGGACGGTCCTGATCCGCGCCATCAACTCCGAAAACGCGAACGGTTTTACTAGGTAATCATCGGCACCCAGGTCCAGACCGCGGATCCGCTCTCCCAGACTATCTCGAGCCGTGAGAAAGATTACCGGCGTGGGTATTCCGTTGGCGCGCATCTGTCGAATGATACTCCAGCCGTCGATACCGGGCAGCAGGACATCCAAAAGGACGATATCGTAATGCTTCTCTCGCAAGAAACCCCATGCGATCTTGCCGTCGTACGCAATATCCACAGCCCATCCGTTCTCGGACAGTCCGTTGGAAAGGAAAGTTGCGGCTTTCGCTTCGTCTTCAACAACGAGGGCCTGCATACCATCCATGCGTCAATGAAAGGGAGATAGCAGAAGCACTGAACATTGTAAACCGGACTGCCGACAGCTTAGCAATCTACTCTGGCGCAAGGGGATGACGCGAGCCTCCAAAAGAAGCTGACACCGCTGTCATTTTTTCGAGCAAGCGCAAAGCTTTGTGACCGAAAAGTAACACATGTGTCGCAGAACCATCGAACTGATTCGGCTTAGTTCTTTTCGGCAAGTGGCTGTCACCCTCCAACCAGTTGCACTGGTCGGCCGGCGGCTTCTTGCATCCCCTTAATCGAAATCATATGGCTGCTAAAATCA
>JAFAIO010000459.1 GCA_019236675.1 Verrucomicrobiota bacterium | reverse complement strand
ACTCCTCAAGGCCGAGAGTATCGATGGCCCAACATTCTATCGACTCATCGGTAAGGAGACGCCGATGGTTAAAGAGGCCGCTCCAATTAAGACGGCCGCAGCCGAGGCAAACTGAAGGTGTGAGAGGTGAGAGGTCCGGAGGGGCGTTGCATTCCGTTTTGCAGCTTGCACGCATGTCGTCGCCTGCTGGCCGTTGCAGTTATTGCGCTTGGAAAGACGCGACGCCCAGGAACCCGTGATTGGTGAGAGGAGGGTAGGGCGAAAACCCGACTTCGCAAGGCCTACGTCGCGGCCAGTCTTAGCCTCATACGATACGCAGCAGGGCCGCGCCAAAGCGTAGCGGCGGTGGGACTCGGCGCGCCCACTGGTCTGTTTCTCCGCTTCGGCTATCCGCGTCGGTTCTGAGCCACTCCCACGCCGACAGCAACATATCCTCTGACCCGAATAACTTCTGCGAGTCTCCCGTCACACTCTGCATGGAACTGGTAGCTTCAAATCTGCGGGCGTCCCAATTCCGGGACTCAAGCCCGAAGACGGAACATGATGTCTCACGCTTCGCCGCAAAGGTAAGGTCGTGCTCCTGGGAGCGCAGCTGAAATATCATCAAAATCAAAGTTGGCACGCGAAATGATGTAGGAATGCCCAATTACAGCGAGGTTATGAAAACATCACGTATTCCAAGAGAGCAAAATCCTCACTTCTTAACCGGCCGCGGCAAGAGAAAAGTCTGGTTCGCCTTCTGGACAGCTGCGCGGAAGAACGGTCGCTAGAGCGACTCTTTTCTCTGTCTTTTTTGATGAATGCCCTGGATATTCTCCCGGGCTTTTTTTTCGTGTGGGAAGGACCGGCAATACGAGATTTCGGACGGTAGGGCGAAAAACTCGGCGCGCCCGAATATTCGTTCCTCACCGAATCAAATCGCGCTGGTTTTGCCGTTAATCGGCACACGCGAATCGGCTCAAAACCGGCGCGGATAGCCGACTGTGCAGAACAAAATCGATGGCGCGCCGAGTTTTTCACCAATCACCAATCACCAATCACCAATCACTTCTCACTTCTCACCTCTCACTGCTTACTGCTTACTGCTTACTGCTCACTTCTCACCTGCCCCTTCCCATCTCCCACCTCCAGCACGCAGCGAAACCCATAAGTCCCATCCCGATCCTGGGGTGAAACCACATCGCGATACGAGGCAAGGAGAAGCCGGACGCCATAGGTAGCCCAGGATCCGCCACGCAGGACGCCCCAGCTGGAGAACGTACCTGAGCCGCCGTACGGATCGGAACACCATTGCCAAACGTTCCCAGCTATATCGTATAGACCGTAACTATTCGGAGCGTAGCTGCCGACTGGTGACGTCTGAGGAAATCGCCGTCTTATCAATTTAGAGTCGCTTGGGTTGCCGAAATTTCCCGCATCAGGGGGCGGAGGCCAAATCTCGCCCCAAGGATAATGCTTCTGATCTTTGGAATCACGCGCCGCGGGCGATTGCCCTTGTTCGTCCGGCAACCCCGCCAATCGACTCCAGTCCCGATCCGTGGGTAAACGATATTTTGTTTTCGGCCCGATCAATCCCTGGCGTCTTTCTTCGTCCGTTAACCAGTTGCAAAAAGCTTCCGCATCCGGCCGGCTAACCAGGACGGCCGGATGATCTGCGGTTTGCTCGAAATCCGGCACAACCATTCCCCGGCCGGTCGCGCGACAAAAAGCCCTGAAATCGGAGACGCGTGTATCCCAGATCGACGCCAGGATATCTCCTACCGGAACGAACTTCATCCCAAGTGAATTAGTCCAGCTTGTCCTTCCGTCCGGCCAATTTGAAGGCTGCAGTTTCAGCAGAGGCAGATCGAGGTTCTGCCTCGCCTCGAGCTTCGTTTCGATTAGACCGGTACGATAACCAGGAAGCCGCACCTCGATTTTTAACGAGCCGGGCGTGACATTTTCTAACACTAACGGGGTGCGCCCCATATTTTTGCCGTTCAGCAATACCTCGGCCCCGCCTGGATCTGAACGCAGGGTCACCACACCGAACGCTGGCGTCTGGAGCACGCACCGAAACCCATAGCAATCAGTCCGGCTGTCCACGATGTCGTCAATCCGACGGCTTAGCCTTAGCAGCCCCGGGTCTGCATTTGCCCACGAACCACCTCGGAGAACCCGGGTGTCGCCGTTCCGAGAAAACTTGTCCATGCACCACTGCCAGACATTCCCGCTCAGGTCATAGATACCGAAAAGATTCGGCTTAAAAGAGCCGACTGGAGACGTTCGGGTAAAGGGATCCGAGTAGCCCTGTATCCATCGCCAGTTCGGTGGCCAGTCAGCGCCTTTCATCTCAGCGCCCGCATAGTTTCCAACACCGGCCGGAGGCGGCCAACTCTTGCCCCACATAAAAACCTCAGATCCTCTGTTTGATCTTTCCTCAGGTGTTTCGCCATCTTCGTGAGCGAGGCCTGCAGCCTGACTCCATTCCGTGTCGGTGGGTAGGCGATAATATTGACCCTCTTGCAGAAGCCCTGTGCCTTGTTCTTTCTGGGTGAGCCATGAGCAAAACTCCATCGCGTCTTTCCAGCTAACACCAACAACCGGATGATCATCTGTCTGGGTAAAACCCGGATTATCCCAAGTTTTACCATGTTGCCCTTGTTCACCGTTCAAGATGCTTTCCATGGGGCCCGTGGGCTGATAACCGGTTTCTCGGACGAATTGAGCGAAATCGCGTATCCGGGTATCCCAGATAGCCATCAACAAATCGCCAACGGGAACGAATTTCATCCCGATCGTGTTAGTCCAACTCTGGCCACTGACTGGCGCCTTAGCAATCTGCAGATCGGCTTGCAATGTTAGCGACTGTCCGGTCTCTACTTTGCCAGTCACATCTGCGTAAAGATAATGAGCTAGGCGCAACTGATAATGAACGTCGCCGGCAGGGACGGAGCTGAGGTCCAGCGGCGTGGTACCGACCTCATGTTCTCCGTCCCACACCTGTGCACCTGGAGGATCGCTCTCGATCCTGACCGAACCCGTAGCCGGAGTTGGCGCCGGTGCAGCTGAGCTGATGGGCGTCGGGCTTGTCTGCACTTCCTTACGAAGGTTGCCAAACCAATTGTGGGTGGAACCGATAACGCCGGCACCTGCAGCTACGATCAAGGCAACGGACGCGAGAACCGCCGGCCAAAGCCAACGGCGCTCAGTCTGCTTGGGGGACGGTCCGAACTCGATAGCGGCCAATGCCTCCTGCAGCTCGTTACCATTTTGAAAACGTTGCCTCGGATCTCTGGCGCAGGCCTTTAGCAAAATAGGGTTCAGCTTCAGCAGGATATGCTTGTCGGATAACTCGGGTAGATCGGTTGGGATCTCGGGAAATTCCAACCTGTCTTTACCTGTAGCTGCCTCATAAAGAACCTTACCCAATGCATAAACGTCGGAGCTGGCGGTCCCCGGGCCCTCGGGCGGTACGTAGCCTTCCGTTCCGACGTACGTCTTCCGCCCTGCCGCCGCTACTAGCCCGATATCAGCTAGCTTGGGCGTTCCATTTACGAAGATGACATTGGAAGGCTTAATATCTCGATGGGTAAGTCCTTGCTTGTGGAGATAACCCAGCGCGCTGCTAAGCGTCTTCCCGAGTTCCAGGCAAGCCTTGGGTGACAGCCTCTTGGAATCCCGAAGATCTGTCGCCAAGGTGTGGGGCGTGTATGCTGCTGGTTCAATCTGTTGTCCTTTCTTCGAGTCATCAGCCAGCTCCATCGTGTAGTAGAGAAAGCTGTCTCCGCGGCCTACGTGATAAATGTTAACAAACCCAGGGTGATGACGTGAGACCGGTTCAAAGGCGCGTATCCCGTCGAATTCCCGATAGGCAAGGTCCGGTTCCGGAAACACGACCTTAATAGCTCGGAATCCACCCGTCAGTGTCTTAGCCAGCCAAATTTCGCCG
>JAFAIO010000323.1 GCA_019236675.1 Verrucomicrobiota bacterium | reverse complement strand
GGAGACGAGAATACAGGCGAGGATGCAGTTTAGCCGGGCATAGAGTGTTCCCATAAAGACCATGCTGACAATCCTTACTCTGCGGCGATGTGAGTGCCTTTTTCTACAACTGAGCGTTTCATAAACATAAGCAGCAGCGCTAACCCGAATGCCAGTACTGCGAAGATCAAGAAAGCGTCGAAATAGGCAAGAGACGTGGCTTGCTGTTCCCGAAGATTTTCGAGCGATTGCAAAGCCATTTGTTGGGAGGCAGCAGCATCTCCGTTCTGTTGGAAAAGGCCGGCCTGTGCCTGATCCAGATACGAATTCACGGCCGGGTTGAATTGATCGAGATTCTCATTTAGCCGCAAGGCGTGAAATATTTCGCGACGTTCGGTGATGGTCTGCCCCATTGTAGTTCCAACGCTACCGCCTTCATTTCGCAATAGGGCGAACAAACCAACCGCTGCTGCACGCAACGATCGCGGAATGTAGAGGAAAGCGGCAACATTCAACGGGGCGAAGATCAAGAAAGCGTCGAAATAGGCAAGAGACGTGGCTTGCTGTTCCCGAAGATTTTCAAGCGATTGCAGGGACATTTGTTGGGAGGCAGCAGCGTCTCCGGTCTGCTGTAAAAGGCCGGCCTGCGTCTGATCAAGATAGGAATTCACGGCCGGGTTGAATTGATCAAGATTCTCGTTTAACCGCAGCGCGTGAAAGATTTCGCGACGCTCGGTGATGGTCTGTCCCATGGTAGTCCCCACACTACCGCCTTCATTTCGCAATAGGGCGAACAAACCAACTGCCGCTCCGCGCAACGAGCGCGGAATGTAGAGGAAAGCGGCTACATTCAAAGGTGCGAAAACCATGCCAAGTCCGGTGATCATGACCACTCGCGGCCAGACCACCTGCCAAGGGGAAATCTCAAGGTTGAGCTGCGACATCCAGAAATTTCCGGCGCCGAGAATTAATAGACCGATGGCAATCAACCAGCGGGCGTCAAGACCGCGCCCTAGCAAAGTGCCAACAATGACTAGGGCTATGATCGTAAAAACTCCGGCAGGCGACATCACTAGGCCGGCGTGAAAGGCGTCATAACCGAAAAGCGATTCAAGTAAGCCCGGTAAAAGGGTGCTGCTGGCATAGAGGACACCGAAAGCGCAGAAGATGACCAGGCAGGCGAGAGCAAAGTTCCGATCGCGCAAAGGCCGGAAGTTAACGATTGGATTTGAATGGCGGCCTTCCCAAAACACTAGGCCGGTCAGTCCAACCACAAACAGCGCTGCTAAGGTTTGTATGCGTCCAAAAGAGTCATTGAACCAATCCCATTCCTGTCCTTTGCTCAGCACCACTTCCCAGCAGACCATCGTGAGTGATAGAAAGCACAGGCCGATGAAGTCGAAATTCAGGGGCCCTTTCTTTAACTCCTTTCGCTGATCTCGCAGATAATCGGGGTCCTTAACCAGGATCGAGCAGAAAATGAGCGCCGCGGCTCCAACCGGCACATTGATTAAGAAGATCCAGCGCCAGGAATACTCGTCGGTGATGTAACCGCCTAGCGTCGGACCGATCACAGGAGCAAGCAAGGCGGCAACTCCAAATAGGGTTTGAGCTGCGCCTTGTTTTTCGGCTGGGAAACTATCCAGGAGGATAGCTTGACTGGAGGGTTGCAGTCCCCCACCGGCCAGTCCTTGCATAACGCGGAAGAGAATCAGCTGTCCGAGACTCGTCGCCATTCCACAGAGAAAGGAGCTCAGGGTAAAAATGGTGATTGAAAGTAGGAAATAGTTGCGTCGTCCCAGACGTGCTGCCAGCCAACCGGAGATCGGTAGAATAATCGCGTTAGCCGCGAGATAACTGGTAATGACCCACTCGCTATCCGTGACGGCGGCGGAGAGCCCACCCGCGATGTAACGCAGAGCCACGTTAGCGATCGTGGTGTCCAGCACCTCCATGAACGTCGGTACCACGACCGCGAGCGCAACGAGCCAGGGGTTAAAGGCGCGCTGTTTCGGCGCTGAGACTGCCGCCACAGCAGATGCGCTTGCGCTCATGGCGTCGGACTAGCGGAGGTCGCCGGCTGCTCGCGCTCCTGCAAGTATTGGCCGGCGTTCGGTCCGGCAGGCGTGCTGGTCAGATCGACGGTCGGAGTCACTGAGAGACCAGCGAAAAGCGGCAGCTTTTCCGGATCATAGTTCAGTACATCGATCCGGACCGGCAGCCGTTGCACGACTTTCACGAAATTACCGGTCGCGTTTTGGGCCGGTAACAAGGCCAGGGTAGAGCCTGTGCCATAGGTGAAACCAGAGATCCGGCCTTCGAAGATGTGTTTCTTGCCGTACGTATCCAGTTCCAGGTCGACGTGTTGCCCAATACGCAGGTTCCGGAGCTGAGTTTCTTTGAAATTGGCGTCTATCCAAATATCCCGTAACGAGTTGATCGCCATCACACTTTGTCCGGCTTGCAAGTTGTTGCCAGGATTCAAGTTTCGCCGGCTAATCACGCCGTCGATCTCGGCAACCACCGTGCAATACCGCAAATTAAGGTTTGCTTGATCGAGATCGCGCTGAGCTTGCAATAAGTTGGTTTGAGCTTGCTTCAGACTCGGTGCGTTTTTGATTACCTCGGCAAAAATGCGATCTAAATCTCCGGAAGGATCGCGCCGGTAGAATTCATCCAACATTTGTTTCGGCGACAGGGTGTAGGATGACGGGACGATGCCAAGCTGGGCAGCCGTCTGCAACAGATCGGCCTGCGCTTGGCGAACGCTGGAGAAAGTCTGATCGAGATCGTCCGGCACATCGGCCAGGGTTTTTCCCTCGGGTACTTGGGCTGGTAAACCGAGAGCGACGCGAGCCTGATATATATTTTGTAGGGCTTGCGTTACCTGGGCTTTTGCGGCATCCAGGGCTTCGCGACGTTCGTCATATTCTTCTTGGCTCACTACCCTCGTTGACAGCAGCCGTTGAGCCCGATCGAACTCCTGCTGGGCGAGCACTAAAGCTGCCTTTTCCTGTTCCCAAGTAGCGACCCGAGCCGCGATCAAGGCGATTTGGTTGTCAACGTCCTCAATGGAGCGTTGGAGCTTGAAGCGGTTACTGCGGGTCTGACCAAGTATCCCTCGGACGTTTGCTTGGGCTACGGTCAGGCTAGCCTGGGCCGCGTCCACAGCCGCTTGCTTGATGGCGACTTGTACCTGATATGGTTCAGGGTCGAGTTGGACAAGCACATCGCCTTTTTTAACTCGATTGTTATTGTCTACCAGAACATGCGCCACTTGGCCGCTGACCCGCGGTGCAACAAAGGTCACGTACCCGTTCACATAAGCGTCATCGGTCGAGACCGTGTTAAATGCTCGGATGATCTGCGGGATGCCAAAGACTAGTAGTACGATCCCTACGACTATGGCGGCCAGAATTAGGATGCGACGGCGTTTATTTGGCGCCTTAGCAGTCGGTGTCGGACGTTCAGCTGGGGTTGCTGATTTCTCGGCTGATGCAGAGGTTGATCGCTCGGTTTCCACAAGTTGATGCCGATGTTTAAGCTGCACTTGCTGCATAAATTGGGATTTAGGCGGCAACGACTTTCCGCTGCCGTCTAGAGTGCCCAACAAGTTACGTGCCAACTTATTGTTGCTGGTGCTTGTCCCTTCTTATCAAAGGTTTATATGCCTAGGCAATGCTTTAGGACGGTTGGTACGAGAATTCGGACTTACGTTTTTTCGTTTGCCGAAGGAAGCCAGACGCACCCGCTGCCTAGGAAAAGGCGTGTTCTATGGACAGGTCGAAAGCGTGAATTGAAAAGTCGCCCCTGGACCGTCGTTCGAGACCGCCCAGAGCCGGCCGCCATGCCAATTAACGATGGACCGACTGATCGCTAGCCCCAGCCCTAAACCACTTGGTTTGGTGGTATGGAAAGGACCAAAGATCCGTTCGGCGTTCACCGAGTCAAAACCGATCCCGGAGTCCTGCACGACGATTCGGATTTGATCTTCTTCGTCCGGTTGGGTGGCAACGACCAGCTCTCGCTCGCGGTCGTCTATGGTGCTCATCGCTTCGATAGCATTCAAGATCAAGTTTAGCGCTACCTGCTGTATTTGTACCCGGTCACCGTTAACCGACGGTAAATTCGCGGCCAAGTCCATTCGCAATAACACCTTGTTTCTCCGCATTTCGCTCTGAGTCAGGATGACAACTTCCTCGATGGCCTCATTTATATCCACCGCCTCTTTTGCCGGATCGGCCTTCTTAAAGAGGGCTCGCAACCGCGCAACCACACCGCCGGCCCGAGTTCCATCCCGGACAACGCGGCCCATCGCTTCGCGGGCTTCCGGCAGGTTAGGCGAAGCCCCGGCCAGCCAGCGCAAGCTGGCGTTGGCGTTAGTTACCATGCCCGCCAGCGGCTGAGTGAGTTCGTGGGCAATGGAAGCCGCCATTTCCCCCATCGTAGTTAACCGGCTCACGTGAGCCAGTTCGGTTTGTGCTTCACGCAGAGAACCCTCTTTTTGCCGCAAGGCTTCCTCGGCGCGTAGCCGCTCGGCGATCTCGGCCTTTAGCTCTTCATTCGCGCTCGTTAGTTCAGCATATAACCCGGCTTGGGCCAACGAGATCGCGGCTTGGGATGCGATTAGCTCCAAGACCGCCAGCCGGTTAGGAGCAAAGACGTTAGGCGCCAAGTTATTCTCTAGATAGAGGGTGCCAATCAAGCTGCGCCGCTTGATCAAGGGAAGACAAAGCACTGATCTAGGATGTTTTTGGCGGATGTATTCGTCTTCCGCGAAAATATTGTCAGTCGAGGCGTCGCTCAGAATGACTCGTTCCTGAGTTCGGATGACGTAACGGATCAGTGACTCTGGTAGCTCCGTAGGCGTTAGCGTTGATTCACGAAAATCAACGGCAATCTTGTCCCCGACACTTCTTGCTTCGGCCGCGATTTGCTGGTCATCCCCTTGCTCAAGGATCAAGAGAGCTCGCTCGGCGGCGCCATGCTGAAGCGCGATGATCAATAGTGTCTCGATCAGTTTTTCGAGGACGATCTCGCTTGAGATCGCCTGTGATGCCTTCACCACGGTCTCTAAATCCAGTTGCCTAACTGGTTCTACGATCTGGATCGTCGAACGCAACGATGTTTCTTGGGCAATTACCGGGTAGCGTTGATCGAGCTGCTCAACCTTACCGGGTGCTCCCCACCGAAGATAGCAGTACCGGGCGTTTCGCAGATAAGCGGTAGCGATCGTCTCGAAACCGCGAGCCGCGTAGAATCGGGCAGCAACTTCGTGGGCGATGGCTTCGTTCTGGATGAAGCCCTGTTCCCGAGCGGATCGAATCGCCTTTTCATAAAGTCTTTGCGCGTCTAGCTCTCGACCTTCGATCCTGGCGATCTCGGCGGCAACTAGGGCCTCGCGATTACCAAAATTTTCCGGACAGTTTTTGGCCCACACCGAAATCTGGCTGTGATGGGAGGCGAGTGCCGTTCTAAACCCAGCTTTCTGCTCGGACGATGCGGAGTCGTAGAGTGCGGCTTGGGCGAGTGCCGTAAAGAAAGAGTATTCAGCCCGCTCAAAATGTCCCGGACCCGCCTGCAGTAACGGCTCGGCCATGGATGCCGCTGCCAGTGCGGAGTCGTATTGGTCCGCGTAATAAAGCGCTTGTAGCTTCCGGATCCAATACCAGCATCGGGCGAACATGGAGTTCGGATTGGTTCTCAAGTCTTGCTCGAACCGGCTCGCATCAAACTCCCCACTGTCGAACGAGGCCAAGCTTGCGGTCAGCCCCCGCAGGGCCCCGATGAATCTAAGGTTTACGATGATGATATCGGCGACGTAGCCAAACTTCGCTTTTTGGGTGAATTCGAGTCGGGTCTCAACCTCTCGTTGCACTTCGCTAAGCGGATGACCGACGCTGAGAAGCATGGTAATTAAGCGGTCGCCAGCAAACACGGCATACTTCAGATCGCCAGTCTCCAGAGCTGAGTAGAAGGAGCGTCTCACCAATTCGAGGCTGTCCTGCAAGGGCCGAGACCAGGGGCTGATAAAATAGGCGAAACATTGGGAGACACGGGCCCTGAATCGTTCTAGTCCACGTTTCTCGACTAGATCAAGGCCAAGCCGGCCGAAGCGGAACGCGGCATGGTAATCGCCAAAGCGAGGTGCAACCAGCCACCCGAGTTGGACATAAGCAACGCCCGATCCGTCGCTATTACCGTACTTCAGGCTGAGATTTACAATGCGGGCCACAACGAGGCACCGTAGATCCTGGTTCACGAGAAAGGAATGCGCTTCTACTGCGGTAAGAACGTCGACAGTAGCCCGGCAAACCGGATCGGTCATTGCCGGCAAGTCGAGCAGCGACTCAATTGATCGGTCAACCAGCTGTCGCAACACCTCATCATACTCCTGGCTCAATTCGTCATTGGTTGGGTGAAGCGGCAAGTTGATCCCTGCACGTCGAAGGTACGCAAAGCCGGCCGCGACGGCGCAATCGCTTCGGTCTAAAGCGCCATACAATTCCGTTTGTAAACGAGCGACGGCAGCGCTGTCCGGCAGATCCCTGGCGTGATGCCATAGCATGGACAGACGTTCTTCCGCCGCGGCGAAATGACCGGTTAGAAATTCGCACTCGGCCCGCTGTAACTCTAGCGCGAAAGTGATCGGGTACTGCCGCTCCCAACTGTCTGCTGCCAGCAGTTCGCGCCCGATGCCGAGATAGATGATTGACGAGGCATAAGCAGTCGATTTTTTGGCCCGCATGCCGGCAAGGAGATTAAATTCTGCGATCCGTTCTCGCTCCTCGAGCGAATCGATCAACCCGCGGCTGTGATTGAATTGATTTACGATCTCGAAGATCCTTTCCTCCTTCTGCTCCGGAGTCGTACACGATACCAGTAATCTGGCGATTCGAAGGTGTACGGCTGCTCTTTCGCTCTCAGGGATGAGGGCATAGGCAGCCTGTTGCACCCGATCATTGAGGAACGCATAAACGTTATCTTGTCGCAAGACGAGTCCCTCCTGAACGGCGTCCCAGAGAGTGTCGTGGATCTGCTTCTCCGGTATGCCGTGTACCAGGGCGAGGGTAGCGGGCTCGGCGCAGTTTCCCAGACAGGCTAGTTGTTTTAAGGTTTCCTGGGTTGCGCCTGACAGACGATTTAGCTTCCCGATCAACAGATCGACTACGTTGTCGGTAAAGGCCTTGGCTCGGATGCGTTCTATATCCCATCGCCATCCCGCCGCATCGAACTCAAGCAGATGCTCCTCGGCTAGATTGGTCAGAAACTGAATGGTGAAGAAAGGATTGCCCCGAGTCTTCTCGTGTACCAGTTCTGCCAGCTGCGCGGCATGGTTGAACTCGCAGCGCAGGGTGTCGCCGAGCAACTGGTTCACGTCCGCAAGAGAAAGAGGATTTAGGATAACCTCATGCACCATCGCGTCGGTGTTGCGGAGTAAACCGAGCATGAGCGCCAGCGGATGCTGGATGGTGACGACCATGTTGTCACTGAAGCCCTTGGCCCGAATGCGTTCCATGTGCCCTAGCCAAAGTGCCGCGCCAGTGTCGAACACAACCCGATGCTCCTCAGAGAAGGAAGCCAGCTCGTTATCGCGGTAGGCTCCGATTAAGAGAAGATGCCGGAGGCTTGAATCGTTGAGCAGCCGTTCGAGCAGCTTAGGCGTGGCGGAGTCAAGCCATTGCAGATCGTCGAGAAACAACGCCAAAGTATTTTCTTTGCTGGCGAATATCCCGATGAACGCGCGGAGCACCCCTTCCAATCGGGTTTTGCTCTGTTGATAAGGAAGATCCGGCACGGCCGGCTGCTTGCCGATAACCAGCTCCAGTTCCGGGATTAGATTGACCATCAGCCCACCATTTGGCCCCACCGCTTCGAGGATCACACTCTTCCATGAGTTGACCTCCTCCTCGCTTTTAACGAGGATTTGATGCACCAAAGGTCGGAAAGCTTGGGCCAACGCTGAATAAGGAATATCGGATTTGGTTTGTTCGAATTTACCAGAAATAAAGGTGCCTCGCGGTAAGCCAATCAGCTTATGCAGTTCGTGTACGAGTGCGGACTTCCCGATCCCGGAATAGCCGCTCACCAGGATCAATTCCGGTTTGCCGGAAGCAACGACGCGATCAAAGGCATCTAGAAGTACTTGGCACTCCTGGTGACGCCCATAGAGCTTCTCCGGGATTAGCAGCCGGTCTGGCACGTCCCATTGCCCCAACGGGAACGCGTCGATCCAGCCGGCCCGCTCCCATTCCAACAAACACCTCTTTAGATCCGTCTCGAGACCGGCCGCCGTCTGGTAGCGATCCTCGGCAGTCTTAGCCAGGAGTTTCAAGACGATGGCCGAAATAGGCTCCGGGACGCCGGCCCGCTGTTCACTCGGTCTCGGCGGCTGCCTCGCAACGTGGCAATGAACCCAGCCCATCGCATCGGCGGCCTCGAACGGAAGCGTACCCGTGAGCATCTGATAGAGGGTAATGCCGAGCGAATAAAGATCGCTGCGAGAATCGATGGAGCGATTCATACGCCCTGTCTGTTCAGGCGCCATGTAGGCCAGGGTGCCGGCAATCACCTCAAGAGGTTCAGCAGATTGCTGTTCGCGCCGCAGCCGAGAAGCAAACTCGAAGCCAGTGAACCAGACCCGATCGGTCATAGCGTCTATGAGA
>JAFAIO010000142.1 GCA_019236675.1 Verrucomicrobiota bacterium | reverse complement strand
TATTTTGATATTCGGAAAATTCTCCTTAACTACCTTTTTGATTCCATCCGTGCGACCGATCGCCGCTTCGTTACTGAGCTCACCCATCAGGATCACGAGATTGCCTTTGCCGCCCATGGCTTTACCGAGCTCTTCCATGTTCATGATGCCGGCTTCGATCGAATTCGATCCGCAATAAACGACACTTTTCGGCAGGTTCGACGGCAGGCGGTTCACGTAGACTAACGGTTTCCCGGCAGCAACGACTGCTTTGGTCATTGGTCCGGTGGCCGCCGTGTCGACAGGCAGGATGACGACTGCGTCCACGCCTTGGGCCAGGAAGTTTTCAACCTGACCGACCTGCTTGTTGGTATCGTTGTTCGCATCAACAATCGTCAGGTCGACATCGGGGTGTTTTTTACCCCAGGCCGTGATGGAATCCCGAACATAGGTCAACCAAACGTCGTCGAAGAGAGCCATCGCTACGCCGATTTTGACCTTTTGTTGAGCTCTGGCAGGTGTGCTGCCGATCGCCATTGTCAGCATGGCGACAGCTGGAACGAGAACTTTTGCGAGTTTTGTAAATTTCATTTCTTTGCTCTTCTGGGGGAGGGGCTCCGAGACACCGTCCGCCTTGGCCAAAGCTTCCTTCTTCGTCCCGCGGACGCGAGGCTATGGCGGACAAGACGGCGCGACAGGGAGCATGCGGTTTATCTTTAATCCTTTCTGGGGTTCAATTGCCGGTTTGGCTAATCCTTCCAGAGCCGTTAACGCGGGTAAGCGCATCGTGCTGGGGGGCCAACGAGGTGATTTCGTTTGGTTTCGAATTGATAATAGATTGAAATAGATTTCGCAAGCGAAAGTAGTTTCAGAATGGCATTGCCAGCGTGAAAAGGCGTTAACGGCGGCGTTAGAAGAAGCGCTTTTGGACCAGTCCAAGCGCAACTCGGGTACCGGTGATTCTTCCTGTGAAACGTTCGAAGGCTTAATCGATACAGAGAAAAGATAAACCAGGGTTTTGGAAGGGAACTGAAGGTGCCAATCTTAAAGACCTTCAGGCTGGTTTCGAATCGAAAATGCCGGTGGCTCGAATTGTAACCGTGTTTTCTGGAACCTTTTTCGAGTTTATCCCGAAGGGATTAAAGGATTCAGCCCGCCTATCCAAACCCTGCCAGCTCCCTCGGCCGATCTGCATCAATTCTTATAGAGACGAGGCCGCTTGTTTGCGCCCTAGCTTACCCT
Organism: Verrucomicrobiota bacterium; assembly: GCA_019236675.1. Lineage (GTDB taxonomy): Bacteria > Verrucomicrobiota > Verrucomicrobiia > Chthoniobacterales > JAFAMB01 > JAFAVN01. Next base: position 12,296 of record JAFAIO010000142.1, on the reverse strand, counting down.
GAAGGTCCTTTGCGGCCTTCCTCGTCAGAAGCTAGAACGATACCGTGAAGTTTATTATTCTTTGCTATCCGCGAACGGGATCAACCCTTTTGATCACCGCGCTGGGCGCAAACCCCAGGATCAATCAGGGGATGGAGCTATTCAATCCTGAGCAGGAAGGCGATGACCCTTGGGTTCATTGGCGAAGAGCGACATTCGAGGCGCTCTATGGCAGCCACGACAGCTATCTGAACGCGGATGGCAATCTTGACGGCAACCGGTTCGATTTAAGTTTACTGGCAATTGAGTTTTTTAAGGTAATCGACGGCACCAAAGTCATGTACGACCAGCTCGACCGTCGCTCCAACGTTTGGGACTACCTACGATCGTTGGATGATTTGCGCGTCATTGTGCTCAGAAGAAATATCGTTGAGGCCGCTGTTAGTTTTCGGATTGCCATGGAGACAAACATCTGGTTTGTGCCGAACGAAACTTCATACATCTGGTATGCCGGCCCCGCATCGACTCCGCCGTCGCCAGCTTTAACCTATCCCCTCTGGTATTTTGATTGGTTCTACAATCACTATTGTTCAGCGGAAGAATATCTCGTAAACCTATTCCCTGCTGATGCGGTGATGGTGGTCGAGTACCGGGATATGATTTCAAACTGGGACCAGATAATCTCGTCCGCACAAATGCACATCGGCGTAAACCCGGTCAAGATCCCGATGATGTTCGATAAGAGAACTCACGGAAGGATCGAAAAGTTAATTTCAAACTACCGCGAGATCCGTCGCTACTACGCAACCCATCCTATCCTGGCGTCGCATTTTGAGGAGGCATCGGAATCATCTTGAGTACACAGGTTTCACTACCACCTCCCGTTCGTGCGGTTATTACGACGTGTGAGGTAAACGAAAACCACGGTACTGGGGCGGCGGTCAAGCACATCCTGGGAGCTGCCCCCAATGTCCTATCGATTCGTTCAATGGATCTGTATGGGGGCGATCACGATTTCGGCCAGGTCAGTATTCGCCTTATGCTTGGGGACCGTTCCAAACGCGAAACGGTTCAGAACATCATAACCGCGTTGGCTGGGTACAACGTTCGACAAGTTTACTGCGTTCCGTATGTGCCCAACGATCTTGTCACCGCCATCGCCCTTCACGATGTGTACCGTGCTTCGTTGGGCGCCCACATAATGGACGATCAGAACATCTCCACACCGAACATACCGGACGCCCTCATGGGAGAATTTCTGACCAAGTGTTCGCTCGTGTTGGTGACATGTCCGGAACTGCAACGCGCGTATGAAACGAAGTTTGGCGTCAGGTGTTGGGTTCTACCATCCGTTGTTGCCGATGACTTGATATGCACGGTCCAACCGACGCCTGAAAGTACATGCGGTGCATCGAGGATAGGGGCGCTTCTTGGCAGCATTTCAAGTCAGCAGTGTTTTGATCGCTTATTTGCCACCGTCAGTGACGCTGGGGTCCAGCTCGATTGGTACAATGGTTCAGTGCACGCTTTCGACGGGTCGAAGTATAGATCGTTGGACGACGATCCCGCAGGTGCTCAACCTGCTCAACCACTGAACATCCGCCCCTGTGGACTGTTATCGGAGCAACGATTGGCCGAAACCCTGAAAAGATATTCCTATCTCGTGGCGCCTACCGGCCGTCTGGATGACGTTGACGACAACCCGCGGTTATGGCGAATTCTTTTCGCGATCGGAGCAGCAAATTTACCGGTGATCACTTTAGGAGATCCCACAACCTCGGCCGCGGATTTCGTTCGGCGCTTCGATGTCGGAGTGAACTGTCCGTACAATGCCGATGGCTTAAGGCGCGCGGTCGAAGAACTAAGCGCGGAGCGGGCTCAAGCAAGGTTGCGTCACAATGCAGCCACGATTGCGCCCAGGTTGTCCACAAAAGGCGTGAGCGACTGGTTATGGAGCTCGATTGATTTAGGTGAGCCTCTGGATTCTCGATTCGAAGAACTGCTGCCACGAACGCCCTTTCGCACGCTGAATTGAAGGTCCTAGACGGACGTCGACACGATGGAACACAATGAAGTATACGAGTATTTCCCCGTAGGAATTTCTCGCGCCTATCGCGGACATATCGTCGATACGCGCCGAGTCGACTACATCGACATGATGTCGGCTTGGGGTTCCAACATTTTGGGGTATGGGTACCGGCGAGTGGCAAAAGCCGTAGCCGCACAAATCTCCAAGTACGCGAACGTCGGCATGGTGGGGCCGGAGTGGCATCGGCTGAACGAGATGGTGTTGCGTCTTGTGCCTTGCGCAGAAGCGATTCATCTAGTGAAGAACGGATCCGCTGCGACAACGTCTGCGGTTCGCCTTGCGCGCCATGTGACCGGTCGGGACAAAGTTGTCTTTCGTGGTTATCACGGTGTTCAAGATTGGTACATGGCGTCGATCAACTGCCCGGGCGTTCCAAGCAGTCACTATCCCGAAATTGTGCGTATTTCGACGCTGGACGTTGATAGCGTCCGGCAAATCTTCGCGACCTATCCGGACCAGATCGCCTGTCTGATCATCGATCCAATGGTCTGGCCCATCCCCAATCAGGCAACCATGTCGGCCGTGCGCGATATCGTTCATGAACAAGGCGCCTTACTGGCTTTCGATGAAGTCGTTTCCGGCTTTCGCGTCGCAATCGGCGGTGCGCAGGAATTCTGGGGAGTCTTGCCGGATCTCGCCTGCTACGGCAAGTGTATCGCCAATGGTCTGCCCATCTCGATGCTGGTAGGCAAAGCGCAGTGGATGGAAAGGGTACCGTCCATTAATTACGGGCTTACGTTTAGCCTGGAAGCGGTATCGATCGTCGCCGCCGTCGAGACCATCGATGAAATTGTTAATCGTCGCGTGTGCTTGGACCTGGCCGAGAAAGGCCGGTTCTTGAAAGAGGCTTACTCGAAACTATGTCATGCCCGCGGAATCGAGTCCGCGTTGGTTGGACACGATTGCCGGCCGGAGCTCCATTTTGGCCTCGCCAACCGAGGTGACGCTGAGTATTTGAAGAACATCGTCATTCATGAGCTTGGCCGAAGGCGCGTGTGCACCTATGGAACCTTCAATCTGAGCTACGGCCATATGTATGAGGACATAAAAGCCGTGTGTCGTGCACTAGAATGTGCATTGGACCGGGTAGAAGCTGTGAAAGCTGAGAGAAGTCGCCCGCAGCCTACGTAAGGATCATTATGGTGCCGAAGACCTTCTGTGCTCTTCCCTTTCACCAAATGACGGTGATGAATGATGGGAAGGTAAGGCTTTGCTGTCGCAGCGAGGTGAACATGACTTCTGAAGGCCGCGATCTGAGTTTGCATCACGCCACCTTGTGGCAGATCTGGAACTCGGACTATCTCCGCTCAGTTCGACGTCGAATGTTGAGCGGAATCGACGTGGAAGACTGTGTTCAGTGCTACGAAACGGAGGCCTGTGGCGCGGCCAGTTTGCGTCAGATCATGAACGCCTCGTTCGCCTCGCGATTGGATGCCGAGGGAGACGAAGGAGTTTTGAAAAGGACCGAGGAATCTCTCGACGGTGGCGCCAATATGCCTTTCCCATCGGCGTTGCATCTTTGGCTTGGCAATCATTGCAACCTGAAATGCAGGATGTGTTCGCCGATGTTCAGTTCTAGAATTGCAGCGGACAAAGTGCATGCGGCCTGGTTTGGTGGCCAGGATGGAGCGGCGAATTACGGATGGCAGGAGGCCGTCTTTGAAGAGATTTTTGAGCACGCAAATTACGTCAAGCTGATCCAATTCTCCGGCGGCGAGCCTTTCATCCATCGTACGTTTCGAGAAATTCTCCGCAAGCTGGTGGAAACGCGAGAGGCTGCGCACATAGAGTTGTATATCACGAGCAACGGTATGACCCATTCCCCGGAGTTATCGTCACTGCTCGCCCATTTTTCATCTGTCGAGCTCGGAATCAGTGTCGACGGATTAGGTGTTCTCCAGGAATATATTCGATTTCCGTCCAAATGGGATGCTCTTAGGCGGAATATATTTTCATTTCAGAAAGACAAAGTTCCGATTTCTATTCGACCCACCGCTCAGGCCTACAACGCTTTTGGACTTCTAGACCTTGCGCGCTGGTGCGACACGAACGGCATTCCATTCGTTTTGGACAACATCCTATCGGCTCCTGGATTCTTGTCGCTTGATATGCTGCCAGACGTTGTGATCCTCAAAACTCTGGAGGCATGGGAACAATATTTGCACACCGAGTGCCGTGGAGATAACCGGTGGCACGTCGGCAAAGTGGTTTCGGTACTAAGACGCCCAAGAGCTGAGCCAGACAAGCTCGCAGTCTTGCAGGATCAATTCATTCGATTTACAAACGATCTCGACGAATCGCGAGGGCAGTCGTTCGCCGTGGCGTGCCCGGAACTTTACGATCAGCTAACGGCCGCGGGCTTTCGCTTTCGTACGCCCGAATGTCACTAACGGGGAGCCCTTCCAGTGCTGCCAAAGACATTTTGTGTTTTGCCTTTTTCTCAGCTCACCATCGCCAACGATGGGAAGGTGAAGCTCTGCACCCACGCTCATGCCTTCGATATAACCTCTGAGGAGCGAGCCTTGTCCTTACACTCCACGCCCTTGGAAGAAATCTGGAATTCAGCCTACCTGCGTACGATTCGCCGCCGCATGGTGGAGGGTTCGCCGGTCGTAGACTGCTCGAAGTGTTATCGGACAGAGGCCGAGGGTGGAACCAGTCTGCGTCAGGTCATGAACCTTCATGCCGGCTGCAGAGCCGACGGAATGGGAGAAGGGGATTCTTTTCAAAGAGCACGGAATATTGTGACCCAGAAGTCCGGCAATGCTCCCCCGCCTTCGGCGTTGCATCTGTGGCTTGGCAACCTGTGCAACTTGAAATGCAGAATGTGCTCGCCGGCATTCAGTTCACGGGTCGCTTCTGACCCCGTGCAATCCAAATGGTTGGGTGAACTGGGTCCCGCGGAAACGCCAAGCCGTATTCCCCAACATGTTTACTGGTCCCAAAGCGAAAAAGTTGTATTCGAGGAAGTTTTCAGCCACCCGGAATTACTCAGTTGGGTTCATTTCTCAGGGGGAGAACCACTCCTCCATCGTTCGTTCTTAGACATCGTGCAGAAACTTGTTGATGGCGGACATGCATCACACATCCGGGTATACATCAACAGTAACGGAACGGTGTATTCTCATCGGTTGTCGTCTTTATTAAAGGAGTTCTTGTCGGTTGAGCTCGCCATCAGCCTGGACGGGATAGACAAGCTGCAGGAATACATCCGCCCACCGTCGAAATGGGACACAGTCAGTCGCAATATATTTGCGTTTCGAAAGGACGGTATACCGTTGTCCGTCCGTCCGACCGTACAGGCCTACAATGTGTTTGGCCTTTTGGAATTGGTGCGCTGGTGTGAAACGAACGGCCTCCATTTCTTCTTGGATAATGTGCTGACGGCGCCAAGATTCCTGTCGTTCGATATATTGCCCCAGCTTGTGGTCGATGAGGCTCTTCAGTGTTGGACCCAGTACTTGAACGCGGAATGCACCGACACGAATCGATGGCATGTCGAAACGGTTATTGCCGCATTACGGCGGCCGCGGCCGGAAGCGAACGATATCAGTTCTTTGCAGCAACAGTTCGTCCAATTTACACACGACATCGACCGTTCTGCTGACCAGTTTTTAGCTATCGCCTGCCCCCGACTATACGAAAGGCTCATGGCCGCCGGTTTCGAATTCTCGCCGGCACTGGAGGCTAAGCCCCAAAGCCGCTAAGGTTAAGCGGGAATAGCCGCAAAACCGGTCGCGCCGAAGGGTTGGCGAAAGGCGGAAAAGCGCAAAGATCGCAAAAAGAGCTAGATAAGAATCTCGTAAAGTGGCGGAAACTCCAGCGCCAGCCTTGAGCCGATAAACACGATACTCCGGGTCGATTGCCTTAATTCACAGATTTTTTTGCGCTTTTTGTGCCTTTCCGCCTTCGCCAAACCTTCGGCGCGACCGGTTTTGCGGCTATTCTTGTTCTGGCGATCTTTGTTTCCCAGTGGGGGCCTTTTTTTCAATGACCTGCTTATAAGTCAACGAATGTCGCCGTGGCGGCGCTTTTTATCTTCGTGACCCTTGCGATCTTGCCGTGCAAATCATTATTAAGAAGCCCTAGTGAGAATCGGAATCGCAATTTCTAAGGATGACCCACAGATCGGCGGAGGACTTACGTACATCCAAGAGATCCTCGAGGCGATCAACAACGTTTTAGCGGAGTCTAAACACACATTTTACCTGATCGGATACGAACCGGAGAAACCGGCGCATCTGAGCAATATCCTGCTCCCGTGGCTGACGCTGCAGCAGGCCGGCTTACTGTCGAGACCGCCGGCTCGTGATTATGAGTATTTTCCCGATATCGCGGCAGCAAACCTGGACTTGATCTGTTATCTCCAGCCTTGGATGGGCGAGATTTTGGATATCCCTTACATCAGTACCGTTTGGGATCTCCAGCACCGGCTACAGCCGTTCTTTCCTGAAGTGAGCTTGTTTGGCGAATTCGACAGACGAGAAGAGATGTATCGGCGGTCGCTACAGCGCGCTGCGTATATCATTACGCCCAACGAGGTCGGCAAGCAGGAGATAGTTAGATTTTATCAAGTGTCGCCCGAAAGAGTGTGGCCAATTGCTCTTCCGACACCGGCGTTTGCGCTAGCGCCTCAGCCGCACCCTGATGAAGAAGGCCTCTTCCTGCGATTAGGGGTCAATCGACCTTATCTTTTTTATCCGGCTCAACTATGGCCGCACAAGAACCATATCTTGCTACTGTTGATGCTGAAGGATTTAAAGAGCCGACACGGTCTAGACCTACAATTGGTGCTGACTGGATCCGACCGGAAGAATCTTCCATTTGTTACGGAGAAGATCGCGCAGCTCGGCCTTGAAGACCAGGTAATCCTGGGTGGATTCGTCAATCAGCCGGACTTGGCGCCTATCTACCGGAGAGCTGCAGCCTTAGTTTTTCCGAGCCTTTTCGGGCCCGAAAATTTTCCACCTCTGGAAGCGTTTGCTCTCGAATGTCCCGTCATTGCCGGCCGAATTCCTGGCGCTCAAGAGCAGATGGGCGATGCCGCCGTTTTGGTCGATCCAACCAATCACGAGCTTTGGAGCGATGCGGTTGCTTGCGTAGTGCGGGACAAAGAAATACGCGCAACCCTGATCGCTCGAGGCAGGAAACGAGCACAGAGTTTTGGGCCGATGGACTTTGCGCGGAAATTGCTAAGATTGTTTGATGAGTTCGAGCTTTATCGGCGAACCTGGCCTTCATCTAAGGATACGGTGACCTTCGATTAGCAAACCCCAGAAATAGCCGCGAAAAGGCCTGCCGCGGCGAGCGCTGTGGGGGACTGCCTGCTAGAAGCCGCAAAAGGACGGGAAACCAAGGCGACAGGGGAGCGAAGTCTAGAGGTGAAATCCAGGGTTGCACGGCTTGGCTCCCGAGCGATAGTCCGAGTTCGTTACAGACCGCGTTATGATCAGTTTCTCAGAGTTGCGAAAACATACCTACTTGATCCGACAATATCTGAGCCGGCAAATCGCCCTTCGTTACAAGTCAACGGCACTGGGGGTTGCCTGGTCATTGGTAAGTCCCCTCTGCATGCTCGTGATTTACACTTTCGTTTTTGGAGTGATCATGCAGGCGCGATTTGGCCTGGGAGAACAGGAAACGCCGATCGACTACGGGCTGGCGATCTTTTGCAGTCTCAATCTCTTTAATCTTTGCGGAGAGCTCATTACAAAGTCACCTCGGTTGATCGTATTGCAGCCTAACCTGGTTAAGAAGGTCGTTTTTCCGCTCGAGATCTTGCCGATTGTGTCGGTGCTGGACGCTTTGGTTCACTGTGTGCTTGCGTTTGTCCCTTTGTTTTTGTTGGTTGCCATCGCCCATCATGAGATTCCGTGGACTTTCGCGTGGCTGCCGTGCTATCTGATCCCGACGACCCTTCTTGCGCTGGGGCTCGGCCTGTTTCTGTCCGCGCTAGGTGTTTTTATCCGAGACATCGAGAACTTAGTGGCGCCCGGACTGACAATGCTGTTGTTGGTGAGCGCAATCTTTTATCCCCTTTCGGTGGTGCCGGAGTCAATGCGGTTTTGGTACGCCCTGAATCCGATCGTGGTTATCGTCGATGGCGCCCGGCGATCCGTAATCTGGGGAATCCCGCCGGATGCGTTGTCGCTCACGATAGTAACCTTTTTGGGGGCCATTTTCGCCTTTCTAGCGGGTGCTTTTTTTCTCAAAGCCAAGCCGGCGTTTGCAGACGTGATGTAAGCCATGAGTTCAACCCTAGACCTGCAGCCAGCCGAAAAATCGTCAATTACTCAGGATGGCCTCTTAACGCTGGACCGGGTGTCCAAATCATACCGGCTTTGGCATCGGCCTCACGACCGTTTCCTTTATGGTATTTGGAACCAAGTTCCGCCCTCTTTCCCGCAAGCGATTCGGGCGTTCGCTGAAAGGCGAAAAGCGAAGCTGGGGAAAGAGGTCTTTGCTTTGTCTGAGGTATCACTTTCGATCAAAAGAGGTGAAAGTGTCGGTATTATTGGCGTGAACGGCAGCGGAAAAAGCACGCTGCTGCAGCTGATTGCAGGCGTGTTACAGCCGACAACGGGCCGGGTGCAAGTGAATGCCAAGCGAGTTACCGCATTGCTCGAGCTCGGGAGCGGTTTTGATCCGAATTTTACCGGTCGAGAAAACGTCCTACTGCACGGCTCGTTAATGGGTTTGACCCGGGAGGAAAACCACGCCCGTTTGCCGGAAGTGCTGGCGTTTTCTGAGATCGGAGATTATTTCGAGGCGCCGGTGAAAACGTACAGCAGTGGTATGATGATGCGTTTAGCCTTTGCATCTTCTATTACAGTTAACGCGGACCTGTTGATTGTTGATGAAGCCCTGTCAGTCGGAGACGTCTTCTTCCAACAAAAGTGTTATCACAAGATACGAGACTTGGTTAAAGGCGGGGTTACGATCTTACTGGTCTCTCATGATATGCGGTCCGTGAGCGAATTCTGCGAGGAAGCTTTGCTCCTGGACAAAGGGAAAGTGGCTTTTTTTGGTGACGCGGTTGAGGCGATCAACCGGTACTATACGATTTCGAGAGCCTATTTGCGGCCAGTCGCGTCGTCCGGTGCTTTACCCAAGGAATCCGATTGGAAGGCGACTTCGCGATCTGGGATTCATCAATTAGAGCCAATTCCTCCCGAATGTTGTTCTCCCAGAACCGACGCCGCCGCGGCATTCTTAGGTTTTGCACTTTTGAATGAAAATGGAGTATCAACTAACTTCTTCTGGCAAGGTGGCTGGCTGCGTTTGATTTTTGAGGCCGGTATCGCGTGCGATCTTGAGAACGTCAGCCCGGGCGTCATTCTTCGCGACGATCGTGGCTCTTTTTTGCATGCCAAATACGAGTTTCAGATTGATCCCATGAAACTGCGGAGCTGCAAGAAGGGCGACGTTTTTCGAGTGAGTTACGCCGTCCGCTTGGACATCACAGCCGGTTACTACACGCTCTCATTGGCGATGTTACAGATCCCTCCCGAAGCGATCAAGGATGGCAAATTGAGTTTTGGGGGCTTTGATCAACACCACAAGAACGTGTGTGCTACTGATTCAATAGCCTCATTCACGGTTTCGTTTAATCCGGATCGCCCCGGATCCAATTTTGCAAATTTTGGCACCTTCGATCTGCCCACCCGCTTTGGTATCGATCAGGACGAGTTCTTTGAGTAAAGCCGGCAACGCCGCTGGATGATTTGATTCGATGTTTGACAATAGTTCGATCCTGATTACTGGCGGGACTGGCTCCTTCGGGAAAAAATGTGCCGCGATCCTGACTGAGTTTTATGAGCCCAGGAGGGTCATTATTTACTCCCGGGACGAGTTCAAGCAATTCGAGCTAAGCCGAAGGCTGACCCACCCGGCGATGCGTTTCTTCCTAGGTGATGTGCGAGATCTTCCCCGGCTCAATACTGCTTTGCGAGGGGTGGATTACGTGATCCACGCTGCTGCTCTCAAACAAGTGCCGGCTGCGGAGTACAACCCGATGGAGTGTATTAAAACCAACGTGCTTGGCGCCGAAAACGTTATCAGCGCCGCCTATGAGAACGGGGTAAAGAAGGTGATCGCATTATCAACTGATAAGGCCGCGTGCCCGATCAATCTTTACGGTGCGACCAAGCTGGTCTCTGACAAGCTGTTTATTTCCTCCAACAATCTTGCCGGGGACCGCGAAACTCGCTTCAGCGTCGTCCGCTATGGGAATGTTTTGGGTTCTCGCGGTTCCGTCGTTCCATTTTTCCAGGACTTGCTAGCCAGGAACGCAACTGAGCTGCCAATTACTGATCCCCGAATGACGCGCTTTTCCATTACTTTGGAGCAAGGAGTGTATTTCGTGTTGAAGTGTTTTGAAAGGATGCAGGGAGGAGAGCTTTTCATTCCGAAGATACCATCAATTCGAATTACCGAGGTGGCGCGAGTCATGGCTCCCAAACTTCCGCACAAATTGGTTGGTATTCGCCCTGGCGAAAAAGTGCACGAAGTAATGTGCCCGGCCGACGACGCCCACCTCACACTAGAGTTTGCGGACCATTTTGTGATTCAGCCATCAATTAACTTTGGTGCTGACTTCTACAAGAATCGCTTAGGGGAGAAGGGAGTGCCGGTTGCCGAAAACTTCCAATACAGTTCCGAGCGGAACGACCATTGGCTGGAAGGCGAGCAATTGGCGAATATGATCAAGTCGACCGAGAAAGAGACCTAAGCGAATCAGAATGGATCTTAGGCTTTCGGATGTGAATAAAAAGGGGCTCAACCGGCACTTTTTCTTCAGTCTGATATTGTATCTTGGGGTAATCGCTGCCCTCATTTTTGATTGGACGGTCACGGAGCCGTCGCTGTTTAAAACGTCTCCTTACGAAGGTTGGGACGAATGCATGGCCTACACCCAGGCCTCGCGGCTCAGCCTCACGAACCGCTTTCGGAACGCGACCTACGGGTCAATTGAAGAGTTCAAATTTAGAATAGCGGAATTCATTTACAAAAACTTCGATCCAATCGGAAAGAAACTTTCTCCACGCCGTTGGACTAACAACGTGCTCAGCTCCTACCAGAATCCATCCGCTATTTTTGACTCGCCCAGTTTCGATGGAACTTATTCTCGCGGGATATTGGATCGCCGCCCCTTTTTAATCGCGCGCATTGTCAATATCATCGGCGGTCTGCTCCTTGCCGGGATCTTATGCGGGTTTTGGTTAAGAAGGTACGGTTATCAAGCGTTATTCCTCGTTCTACCTCTGCTGTGGATTCTTGTTGGCGGGTATTGGATCGAGGCTGGCGAAGTTGCGCCAAATGCATGGAACGCCCTGCTTGCGATTATGTTCTTCGTCTGTTTGATCGACGTGGTTGAGCGACGGAGACCGGCTGGCCTCTACATTTCCGCTGCGTTGCTGGGGTTCGGGGCGAACTCCAAGATTGACTTCCTCTTTCTAGGGGGGGCACTGGTTATCGCTTGGGTTGTCGCCGATTTCGAAGCTAAGACTTGGTTCCGGAGATGGATAAGACCGGCTTTGGTTTCCGGTGTCACATTCCTGGTGACCTTAGTTCTCACCAATCCGCGGCTGCTCTACGCGTTACCGTTGGCGGTTAGCGAACAATTGCGTCTTCTGGGCCAGGTGCGCGGCGAAGCAGTGGAGTCAGGAACTCCCCGCCTAGTCTACAATTGCGCGATGCTATTCACTGAATTTCTCGGTGAGTGCATTGGTGCGCCGTGGGATGCAGCCAACGTTTGGTCGTTGAGCACCATCGCTACCGTGATCATTTGTGTCTTTTTCCCGCTGTCTGTGATTGTGTCGCCGCAGCTCGCTGCCCGGAGAAAATGGACTTTACTGGCGGTGTTGGTCTCTTTCTATGTGTTCCTCTGGTTGATGCCATTGCTACTGGCAGGGGATGCTCACGACCGTTACTTTTTATCCGGAAGTGCGATTGCTATGGTTTCGCTGGGATACGGTTGCCTTTATCTCTGGCGAGGAAATTCTCGATTGGGGCGATTCTCTGGTGCTGTCGTGTTCTGCTTGTGCGCAGTCTTTTATCTCGGTCGCGCCAGAGAGGTTAGCCTCAAAGCGAGTGAGATCAAAAGTGAATTAACGCAGGGCGATCTTAACCGAACGATGTCTCGGAACCAAGCCGTCTTAGAAATGATCAAGTTGATCGAAAGCGGGAATTACTCTAAACGCGTAATCATTGATCAACATAGTAACAC
>JAFAIO010000255.1 GCA_019236675.1 Verrucomicrobiota bacterium | reverse complement strand
TTCTTGAGGGGACCAACGACATTGGTCTGGGATTGTTCGTACCCGACCAGGGGGCCGGTTCTGCCGGTATTATAGCGGGCTACAATCAACTGATCCAGCGCGGGCATGAACACGACATAATGGTTTTTGGAGGCACACTGATACCCTTTGGAGGATCCTTCTATTATTCTGCCGCGACCGAAGCGGAAAGGAAGGCCGTTAATCAGTTCATCCGGACAGGTGGCGTCTTTGACGGAGTCGTTGATTTCGACTTGGCCGTGCGTGATCCGAATAATCCGGCCCAAATTTTGCCGGCGTATGATAGCGGCGACCACCTTCACCCCAATGATGCTGGCTATCGTGCCATGGCCCAGTCGATCAATTTGTCATTGTTCAATGGACTTTGATTTCGATCCCCCGTACCGGAGGAAATAGAGATCTCCGTTATCTCTGTTGCCTCCTGTTTTTCAAGTCCGTCTTTCTCTCAACCTCTTTGCGTCTCGGCGTCCCTGGCCGACGTAGCTAACGGGGGAATGGGGCGAAGTCTGCTTTGCGTGAGATTTTGTGTCTATGATAACGGCTTTGCCGCTTTGCGATTAGGGTGTGGTCCACAGTCCTCCGAGGACTTGGCCATCGTGATGACTTGCCGTATCCGGGGCAATGTCTTGTTCAAGCAGGTACTCAGCAACTAACCCTTCCGGCGGAATCACATTGGTAAACACCATTTGCACTTCTGAAGCGGTGAGCGCCCGGTTCCAAAACCGCACTCATATTTGTGTAACCTCCGGACTGTTGAAACGATCCGACTCGCACAAAATACGAATGCTCAGGCGTGCAGGAACCCTGTAAAGGCAGCGATTGCGATTGGCACGAGCAGCCAACCTAGGATTCGCTCCGCTCGGAAAACGATCCATTTGAAAGTTTGGCCAGGCAAAGGGGACCAAACCTTCGCTGCTTCCAGGTCGATGATCGGAGCAAAGACATCAAGGCTGTACCAGAAAGCGTTGTAACGCCGGTCTTGGAATTTGTCGTCATTGACCTTCATTTTGTCTTTGTCTCTGAAGACGAAAAATCCGAAAAGCACGACGATTGCGCATGGCAAAAGGCTACGTTCTGGAGCTCGTCCATAGCCCGCGAGAAGCCCAACGATGGCTTGCCCGAGCCAGCTCAGATCCTTTGGTCGGACCTCTTCGAACCGATCGTTTCGTTCGATGAAAGTCCTATTGGCAAGCCCGGGTTCGCCTTGTGCCGTAAAAAATTTCTCAAGGGACAGGTAAATTTTTGGGTCGAATTCACAGGACTTTAGAAAGTCGAGCCAGTACGGACCTTCGGAGGCCGCCGGTTGAAAAGTGTTCACGGTCAGATTTGCCAATTTCCATCGATTTCTATCCCTGGGTGGAGTGGCATAGTTCGTAATATCCAAAATCCCAATGTTATCCTCCTCTAGATCAAGCCTGCCTGGCATCGAGACGGCCGCTAATTTCAGGTAACCTATTACTTTCGTCTGGAGCAAATGGAATGCTGGACGTCGCCTCTGATCTCCTTGCTCCGGACTAATCTGAATCGTTAGACCATTCAGGTTTAAGTCCCCGGAGATCTGGCTGTTTTTGACAGATACGTCTGAGCTCGCGCTGACGCCGACTAATGCCATCGAGCGATCGAGGATCAGGTTACTAAAAGAGAGTGGGCGATCGAAACTTGTGCCATTATAAAAATAGAGTCCCTCCGCGTGAATATAGTCCCAGATGGCCGGCCCGGAGAAATGTGAAGAAGATACCCGGATATCTTCCTGGGTAGTGACACTGGAAAAATTTGCGGCCTGATTAGCACCCTCGAATTTGCAGCCCTCGATAGTAAGCTGGTGACCAAAGATGCAATGCTGAAAATCAGCAAGACCTTTGAATTCAACTGTGGACAGGAACGCGTTGTGAGAAACCGACATCCGCTCACAATCAACGACGTCCTCGCTCAGGAAATGAGCGTCCGTCCAGTTTAGATCGCCTTGCACCTGCGCATTACGGAAAACCACTCGGTTTGCAGGTTCGAATTCAGTTTCTCCTTTAACCGTAAAATCGCCGTTAACCTGCATCCCGTCGGCATTGAACTGGCCCTTAAAATGGCTTCTGGAAATTTCCAAATCGTGAAGGAATTTCGCGTTGACGAAATTCACTTCTCCCTTGAAAACACAGTTAACAAAGGTCACCGGCACCGAAACCGTACCGCCGGTGATCTTAACCGCGTCTTCAATATCAGCGCGTTCGATCCGGATTCCGGATGCGAGCTGACTGGCCGAGCCATTTACCTCTTTCGTTTGGATTAGTAGCTCGGCAAGCTCTGAGCCCGAGACGCTGCAATACGAAATGATTTTGCCTTCTTGGACAGCCAACACCATTCTCTCGAGGTGCCAGGTTGGTTTAGTCTCGGCTGGTGGACTCGCTTCGGGCGTCTGGCTATACCCAAACTGGATTGGCAAAAGATTAGCACACAAGAAAACTACAAAGCCGTGAAAATATGAGAAGTTCAATTGACCCGATCTCGATTCGGTCGAGGTAGATCTGTCCAGAGTATCCATAGCCTCGAACCATGCCCCTGAATTGGTTCTGACCCAATACGTCATCTTACGTAGTCGCTGGCTTGGTGCTACTTCCGGGAGCAATCGGTAAACGCGAACAATAGAGAATCCGTCAGCTCTAGACCTGGCGTAGATTGGGGACAGCTGCAAGGGTGGCTCGATCTCTAGGATCGACCTCTACGGCAGCCCCGGAATGTCTAAAGCGATAATACTGGGCTGGGACACAATCAGTAAAGTCGCGTCTGTTGCAATACACCGCTCTTAGTTCTTATAAAATCGGGAGAATGTCGGACTTAGGGAAAATCGCAATCTTTCAGTTGTTCGACAGGCAGCCAAGACAACAGGCGTCGTTACTTCTGTGTCGTGTACTCGCTGTGATTTTTTAGCTCACCCAGCCGTAGCCCTCGTAGTACTGCTGGAACGTATCGGCTCGCAGCGCGAAGACACCGTTTAACGGAAGATTCAACGTGCGAACGAATTCGGATGCGATCTGTTCAAAGGCTGTCCAAGGACCATTGTCAACGTTGAGAATCCCGGGTGAATTACCCCATGGATTTCGCAGAACGATGTATTCCTGGTTCTGATCGTAGACCCAACCAAGAATTGAATAGACATGCCAGGCGACAAGACCGGCGGTCCCATAGTTGATAGGGGTTGGCGCATCCGCGGCGCTAGCATAGGTCCATGCTGCCATCGGATTAAAGGTCCACGATCCGCGGCAATTGCTTCGCACATCTTGCCAAATATCATTGCTCGAGACTCCCTGTGTTGATTTGTAAGTGGGATTCAACCCGGTTAGACTCACTAGATCGTAGATGGGATCGCCACCCGTGACTTTCGAATAATCGGGTTCGTCTCCGGGGTCATTGGTAAACCATTTAACCCAGGCTTTTTCATAAACCGCCGGCCAGGTTTCCTTCGGGTCAGCTCCACGAGCGTACTGGTAGATGTTGCCGGGCTCGATCAAGGGTAAGAGCTCGGTCACCTCAATATTGTCAGGTGCCGCGCCGGTCCCGCTGTAGAATTGAATCATATCAACGGCGTCCCCGCGCTTGAAAGTGTCAGGGTCTTTGATTGGTCGAGTCCGCTGGGCGATGGCGTAAGGATTCGCCCACGCCAGCGATGCCATCGCAGAAATGAAGTGGCAGTCCGGGAGTGCACCTTGAACCGGATCTGTAAAATCGGCCGGATTCCGGTTAAAGAAATGCCCGGGATCGACCCATTCTTCACCGCTTCCTCCCATAGCTCCCGCTGCCAGAGCTTGTTAGCTATGAATTGAGAATGTTAATTCGGCGCTCAACCTACCGCTTAAAACGACGAAGTCTATACGCACTTCGGCGTATCCGGGCGAACGTCTTGAGTGTTTGCGCTGCCTACGGAGCTAAGATTGAGGCCGTGCCGCCCGGTGGAACGAGTTGGTCGAACTAACCGAGTGGTTACGGGGTGACTTTTCGAGCGTTGAGGTCGCTCGCTTCGTGAACGAGACGCAACCGGGCAATTCTAAACCTGACGCAGGTGCGGGACGGCGGCGAGGGAGGCTCGGTCTCTGGGATCGACCTCCAGATAGCTCCGGATGACTGAGGGCACAAAACCGGCCCGAGACACAATCAGTAGGGTCGCGTCTATGATTGCAATACACCGCCCTTAGTTGTTATAAAATCGGGAGAGTGTCGGACTCAGGAAAAATCGCAACCTTTCAGTTGTTCGACAGGCAGCCAAGACAAAGGCCTCACTATTTCTGTGTATTGTATGGACGCGACTCTCCAAGTTGGACGCCTCTCTTCGACCTACACCGAAACTAGCGTTAGACCTTCATGCGTGATCTCCAGCGATTCGATCGCGACCTCGCTGGTTTTTTCGTTTAGCGCCGGGCCTTCCCATTTGCTCGGCCAGCCTCCGCTGAATTTCCAACGAAGCTTTGGTTTCTGCGCCTCATCCAGCAGCGTAATCGATCCGCTAGCTGTCGAAGTCTGACCCTGGATCACTTTCAGCCACCAATTGTATGCCGATGGATGCTTAGCAAAACCTCGTTTGCAGACAATATTATTGTACTTGATCAGCCCGGGCGGCTGGCGCGTAGTCGATTCACCGTTCGCGACTTCGCTGCCTTCCCGATATTCGATCACGTTGGTGTCGGTCGAGAGTCCACTAACCTCGCTGAAGCCGAATGTTCCGACGCCATCGATCTCAATCAAAAAATTGAATTGACCATAAGGATCAGTTCGCGTGCCTGTTGCCATAGATCTCTTTCTCAGGAAAGCGGTTCAACGAGTTCGATAAAGGTTAACTGACTGCACCGAACGGAGCTCCACTCGCGTGACCTCCGAGAACAGAAATCACGGCGAGAGGAGACCGCACCAAGAAGGTTTCTGCCGCAGTGACGCTAACGCGCAGGCAATCGTTGTCTATACGCATTTTGGCGTATACCTAATCAGTCGCACCAACACAGATCGGACAGAAAAAATCTCACGCAAAGGCGCAAAGGCGCAAAGACAAGAGCCTGAAAGTTAGACCTTGGCGGTGATTACCCAACCGCAGAAATTTCAAACAGGAGTTAAGAGAGAAAACAGAGATCTCCGCTGCCTCATGTTCGAACCATCTTTGTCTTAATTCTTTGCGCCTTGGCGTCTTTGCGCGGGATTTTTTCTGTCTTTGTGGTCTTTTGTTTTGTCTCGACCTCAGACCAGATAGCCGTCGAACACCGTGAAGCCGCTGGTGGTGTCGGCGAAGACGTCAACGTTTGCGGTCGAATTTCCAAACACTGCAACTCGGACCTGCACAATATCGCCCTCGCTCAATGCGATATTTTGGTCGATGCCGAGCACAACGATTCCCGCCGCGCCGATCGTTGGGCTCTGGGCGCTGTAGGTCCGAGAGCTGCCGTCCT
>JAFAIO010000137.1 GCA_019236675.1 Verrucomicrobiota bacterium | reverse complement strand
AAGCACAGGTGCCCGGGCCGTATCGCGAGGCGCTCCGGAAAGCGCGCAGCACAGATACGGTGGTGACCAAGGTCTATTCTGGTCTGCCCGCTCGCGTGATCGCCAACCGGTTCACAGACGCGCTTCACGACGCGCAAGACGAGGTTGTGGCTTTTCCGCTCGGAATGGCCGAGATCGCGCCTCTCGTCGCTGAGTCACTCAGCGCGGGTTCGAGCGAGATCGCGCCGCTTTGGGCCGGTCAGGCCGTGGCGTTAGGACACTCTTTGGGCGCTGCCGACCTGGTCGATCACCTGGGCGTGACGGCTTTGGCTCAGTCCGGCATCGGAGTCACGGTCATTGGTATCCCCTAACCATGCCACGCGAACTCCTAGCTACTCCTGAATCCTGACTACTTTTGGCTCCCGTCTCCCGGTTACTGATTTTTGGTTGCAGCCGGCTTCGTCTGAGCAGACTCGGCGATCTCCACGCGAGACCCGTCCATAACGGAGTCTGACGGATCGAGAATCACTGCGTCTTCCGCAATTAACCCATTCAGCACTTCGACAGTACTCCCGTAGTCGTGGCCGATCGTGACTGGCACTAACTTCGTCTGACCTTCGCGTACAACGGCAACCCGTAAACCTTCGGCTCTAAATAGTAAGGTATTGGTCGGGACGGTAACGGCGCCTGTCGCCGCCGGCAGCTTCAGATGAACGAATGCATAGGCGCCAGGCAGCAGACGTTCGGTAGGATTATCGACATCGACCTCCACTTTTAATGTCCTGGAAGTTAAATCAATCGAGCTAGAATCTCGCACTAACGTACCGGTGAACTTTTCCCCAGGGAACGCGTCCAGCGTTAACATGACCGTTTCACCCGACTTGATCGCAGTCGCATAAACTTCCGGTACTGAAATATACACTCTCAGCTTGCCCACTGCGGCCAGGTGGAACAGTTCCTTAGGAGCCGTGTTATCGCCTTGAATCAGATCCCCTAGATCTGTGTTTCGCGCTGTTACCACGCCATCAAATGGCGCATAAACATGCTCAAACTCTTGCAGTTTTTGCAACCGGGCTACGTTGGCTCTGTCCGAATCCGCGGTTGCTCGCTTCGCGTTCAAATCGCTAACCGCTTGATCCTTTTCTTGTTTCGAGACCACACTCGATTTCTCAAGATAAACCCAACGATCCGCAGTGATCTGCGCTAATTGGAGATTCGCTTCTGCTGTCTTTAGTTGGTTCTCAGCTTGCTCCAATTGCTCGTCTAGCTCGGGCGTCTCGATCTCTGCCAGAAGCTGTCCTCGTTTAACGTGAGCGCCAATATCGAAATACCATTGTTTCAGATATCCGCTCGTCCGCGCATAAATCGGAGCCTCGGTGAAGGCCTGGGTGTTACCGGGTAGCTCGATCGCTTGGGCATCAGAGCCTTTCGTCGGGTGCACAACATTAACCACCGTAACAGAGGTCAATTGAACGGTTTGTTCCAAGCCTTTTTCGGCGCTGAGACGAGAACGGATTCCGGAATAAATCAAATAAGCGAAACCTGCGCTTAAAAGAATAGTACCACCGATAATGATTGGCCGCCGGGTTCGCGAACGATTGCCCGGGCTAACTTTCCTCACCTGAGTGGCGACTTCCGGCTCCAACCTCGGCAATGTTTCTTGCGATTCAATAGACATTTCTCTATTCTTCTTTCTTAGCTGTTAGTCGAGTTCTAGCTGCCCGGCTTCATTAGCTCCGGCTGTCGAGGTCTCCCGTGACGCGAGCCTCGCTTGCGAGGCCGACGCTAGTGGCGCGAAAATGTAGCAAACTAAAAACCGCGGGAACGAACACCAGGGTGGCGACAGTCGCGGCCAGTAAACCGCCGATCACGGCCCGGCCTAACGGCGCGTTTTGTTCACCGCCGTCCCCTAACCCAAGAGCCATGGGGATCATGCCGATGATCATCGCTAACGCCGTCATCACCACCGGACGGAAGCGAGTTGCTCCCGCTTCGATGGCCGCGCGCACCGAGTCTCCATGTTCGCGCAACCGCTCTTTGGCAAATGAAACCACTAAGATGCTGTTGGCGGTGGCGATCCCCATACACATCAACGCTCCCATTAGAGCCGGGACGCTCAAGGTGGTATGCGTCAGAAACAGACAAAGGACGATGCCAGTCAGCGCAGCCGGTAATGCGGTAATGATAATGAACGGATCCAGCCACGATTGAAAGTTGATGACGATCAACATGTACACCAGCACTACGGCTAGAGCCAGCCCGCCCAAAAGGCCGGTATACGAGCTCTGCATCGTTCGCGCTTGGCCGCGAATCGTTAAGAATGTGCCGCGCGGAAGTTGTTTCTGGTTACTATCCACGATCTTTTGCACATCCCGGCTCACCGCACCCAGATCGCGATCCTGGACCGCCCCGTAAATGTCAATGACCCGGCGGATGTTGTAGTGCGTCACTAGCCCCATCTCGTGGCCACGGCTTACTGCGGCCACATCTCCCAATATCTCGGTGTTAGTTCCGCGAGCCGCCGGTAACGGAATATTAAGAAGGTCGTTGATTGACTGGAACCGATATTGGGGTGTCTGCGCAACCAAGTTATAGTTGACTCCGTTTTTCCAGTTCAAAAAGAAGAGCGGCGTTATCTGGAAACTGCCGCTTAAAGCGTTCAATACGCTGCTCGCAACCGTTTGCTCAGTATAGCCGGCTTGGAGCGCTTTTACCCGATCGACCGCGACATCTAACGTCGGATAGTCTAACGGCTGTTGTACTCGCAGATCGGCCAAACCCGGAACCTGCCGCATCTGGGCCATTAGTTTCTCGGCAATCTGTTGGCTGGCCACAACATCATTGCCTTCCACCTGAACATCAATGGGGGCCGGCAGACCAAAATCAAGAATCTGGGTCACAATATCAGCCGGCAAAAAGTAGAAAGTTAGACCGGGAAACCGCCTTGGCAGTAGCAGACGAAGGTCCCGGACATAGTCAGCAACCGGACTATGATTCTTGCGTAGCGACACCAATACGTCCCCATCATTTGCGCCTAGGACACCCGAGGTCGAGTGCATCGTATTGTACGGGCTGTACGGCAAACCAATGTTATCCAGGATATTGTCCATTTCCTTGGCCGGAATGGTTTGCCGGATAGCATTCTCAACTAAGTCGAATAAACGCGCCGTCTCTTCGATTCGTGTCCCGGTCCTAGCTCGAACATGCAGTATGAATTGACCACTATCAGTGTCAGGAAAAAAGTCCTGCCCCAGCCACGGCACCAGGAATACTCCGCAAAGACAAGCCCCAAGAAACGCCGGAATGAACAGCTTCCGACGAGCCACCAGCATGGTTAACATCGAGCGATAATTGTTTCGAATCGACTCGAACCCTGTCTCGAACGCGCGTTGCAAGCGCGTAAAGATGTTCCTCGGATTGGGCTCATGGTGTTTGGCCTTCAATAGATACATGGCCAACGTAGGTACTAGCGTTCGCGAGAGGACATAGGAGGCCAGCATGGCGAACACCACCGCTTCCGACAGGGGCACGAAAAGATAACGTGCTACCCCGTCCAAGAGAAACATCGGAAGAAAAACGATACAGATACAGAGTGTGGAAACTAAAGCCGGTACGGCAATCTGGGCTGCTCCTTCTAAAATGCCATCGTATAGGGAACGTCCCTGCCTTAGTACTCGCTCGATATTCTCGATCGTAACCGTTGCGTCATCGACCAGAATCCCGACGGCTAGGGCTAAGCCACCCAGCGTCATGATATTGATGGTCTCGCCGAGAAGGCTAATGATCATAATCGACGTCAAAATCGACAGCGGAATGGAAACGGCGATGATCAAGGTGCTGCGCCAACTCCCCAGAAATAGAAGGATCATGAGCCCGGTTAACGCGGCCGCAATCACCGCCTCCCGGATCACCCCGCTCACAGCACTTTGTACGAAAATACTTTGATCCGCCAAAGGCGTCATTTTTAGTTCCGGCGGAACAATCGTGGCGACGCGCGGGAGTAAGGTCTTCACACCGCTCACCACACTGAGAGTCGATGCATTTCCTGCTTTGATAATACTCATCAGCACGCCACGCCGGCCATCCTGGCGGACCACGTTCGTCTGTAAGGCAAACCCGTCGCTAGCCGTGGCCACGTCTCGCAGATAAACCGTCGTGTCGCCAACCTGCTTAATTGGAAGATTGTTCAGTTCAGCCACAGTCCGAGGATAAGTGTTAGCACGTATATCCAATTCGCTCTGGCCCAGCTTCACGGTCCCAGATGGAAGCACGAGGTTTTCGGCGTTCACCGCATTGAGGACGTCAGTCGGCGAGATGTTTCTCGCCTGCATCAGGTTATGATCAAGGTTGATCATTACCTGACGCTGTTTACCACCATAAGGCAGGGGGATGACCGCGCCCGGAACCGTAATCAATTGCGTCCGGACAAAATTGAGTGCCAGGTCATTCAATTGTTGCTCGGAGAGACCCTGACCGGAGAGTCCCAGTTGAAGAATCGGCACGCTGGAAGCGCTGAAATTGATGATCTCCGGCGGCTGAATACTCGAGGGCAACAATCGAAGAGCAAACTGCGAAGCACTGACAACTTGGGAGTTTGCCCGATCCACGCTCGTATGCGGCTGAAGAAAGATTTTGATGACAGATGCGCCGTTGTAACTGGTGGATTCGATGTGCTCAACATTATCAACCAGAGTGGTGAGCACTTTTTCGTAGGGCGTGGTTAATCGCGCCTCGATATCTTCCGGGTTCAAGCCGGTATACGTCCACGCTACCGAGATCACGGGGATATCAATATTCGGGAAAATGTCCGTTGGGGTTCGCAGGATCAGCAACGGGCTCAGCACAAAGATCAGGAGTGCGAAAACGATGAAGGTATACGGCCTATTGAGAGCGAGCTTGACGATCCACATAGAGCATTACATCCTCGCGGACTGAGTGAGATGGGTTCTGGCCATATTGAGAATACAGGGATATCCCCCTATTTGACCGGTCTGTCAAGTTTTATGAGTCTTTACATCGGGCTCGAATACTCTTTCTCCCGAAGGGACTAAAGGCCAAAGCCTTTCCCCTACAACCGCGATTTCCCGAGCTCCGGATTATACGCGATCGACAATAAAACCGACCGCAGCTTTGCTGCCTCGTCCTCGCCGAAAACCGCCTCAAATCGCTCCTGAGCCGCCTGCCAATATGGCCTCGCCTCATTGTACTTGGCGATCCCAGATTTTGTCAGCGCGATCAATCGAACGCGGCGATCTCTCGGATCGGTCAGCAGAGTTACCAAATCATCCCGCTCCAGAGGCCGCAGATTTTGCCCTAACGTCGAGCGGTCCAGCACCAATTCTTCCGCCAACTCTTGCACGCTTGGCAGAGCTGCACCTCTTCCGTTTAATGCCGACAAAATCCCGAACTGGCAAAGCTTCAAACCCGTCGGCGCCAACACGGTATCATAAATGTGCAGCAGCCGCCGCCCCGCTCTTCTCACCGCGCCGGCATTGCACCGAGTCGTCCAAACCTGCGTCGGCTTCTCGAGCTCCGTCTCTTTGCTGGATATGTTCTTTCGATTACTCAAATAACTAAAACCAATGTCAGGGGAGCTCCCCTTAAATACCAGTAAAATTCCTATACCCGGATTTCATCAGCTCCGCAACT
>JAFAIO010000174.1 GCA_019236675.1 Verrucomicrobiota bacterium | reverse complement strand
CTGCAGGTAGGCAAACCGCATGCCCACAAGAGCAATCCGCAAGACCCGACCTTGCTCTCCGACGTGTTCTTCCGAATCGGCGGAGCGACCGCAGGCAAGGCCACGATCAGCCTGATCGTGAACAGCGACAACGTTATTCTAGACGATATCTGGGCCTGGCGGGCAGACCACGGCAACGGAGTAGGCTGGACGGATAATACCGCCGATACAGGCGTGATCGTCAACGGCGACAACGTCACTGCTTACGGCTTGTTCGTCGAGCACTACCAGAAATTCGAGGTCATCTGGAACGGCGATGGGGGTACGGACATCTTCTTCCAAAACGAGATGCCCTACGACCCGCCTAGCCAAACGGCGTGGACGGAGGCTCCTGGTGTCGATGGTTGGGCCGCCTTCAAAGTTGCCAACAACGTTACCAGTTTCAAAGGATACGGTATGGGGAGCTACAGCTTCTTCAACCAGGGTGTAGACATCTTCGCCGCGAATGCGTTTGAGGTCCCTGTCAACCTACCCGCTGCGAGCATGAATGATCTGCTCACGATCTTTCTCAATTCGTCGGCATCGGGCGGCATCTTGAACGTGATTAACGGTACAGGAGGATCGTCGACTGCCGCTAATCCGGATACCCCGGTCACTGTCGTGAGTTACCCTTGAGCGTTTGACCATCTATTAACGCCGACATCGCCGACATCGCCGGGAGCGCCGGGAACGTGGCTTGTTCTGTGGCGAAGATTAAACTCTCCAGGAAATGTTACGTTATTGAGACGTAGACCCCTGTGACTCGCCGGGTATCTGGGGTGGGGCAGTACGTGGAGAAGGCACGTATGGTTAGCTGGTTGAAACGCGTTGTCGCGGCTCGCGCTATTGTGAGTCTTTGTCGATGATGCCAACAACCTGCGATACTACGAACCAAGCGACTATTTTCTCATCCGAAAAGAACGTATAAGATCTCTCTTCTCCTGCTCCTCCTGTTTGGTACTTGTCTGCTTTGATCTCGAAAGATTTGGGTTCATTTGCTCTGACGATGACTTCGTAAGTAGGCATGCTGGACACGCTAGCAGATTTGGCGAAGGCTGCTTGGAACCAGACAAAATGATGGGAGAAGTCCTGGTCTATCAACGCCGACATCGCCGAGAACGCCGGGAACAGCTTGTTCTGTGGCGAAGGCACCTGCCCTTTTCCTAGCTTCCAGCACCAGGCCCCAATCGACGACAGTTACGACCGGGCATGATAATGCCGCTCCTACATTCTAGCTCCTAGCTCCTAACTCCTAGCCCTAATCTCGCGATCAAACTTTAACCTGCTTGCGCCAGATTTGTTGGGCCGAGGTTTTGTTTGGTTCTGTACTGAGTTGTAGGGAGTAAACCGCCACCAAAGTTTTGCCGTCGTTCATCAGGTACCTTTTGATGATCAGTTGGCCATCTTTTCCCTGTTTGGTCTTGATCTGATGACTCTCTACGAGTTGCTGGTAGTCCTTGGACCAAGCCGTTCTGGTATTGAGAGCAGTCGCTCCTAGGAGTTGCAGGTTGCCTGGATAGTTGTGTCCGTCGAGGTAAAGAGTTTCATCCAAGGCGAAGCCAGGTCCGCGCGCAGCGATCTTCAGAGCGTCTTCTGTTTGATGGAGGGCGGCTGTAAGCTTGGTCCAGGCAGCGTATTTCCGTTCGATGAAACTGGCCCCGATTCGTGTCATCAGGAGGTCGAGTGAATTCGATGCGCTAAGGTCGAGCGTCCATGCACCGTTGAAATCCGGTTTGTTCGGTTGCGCCGAGTTGGGTGCGGCGGAAGTCTGGGAAAAGCTGAAAAGACCGAGGCAGGCGAGGGCGGCGAGCCAGCGGAGTAGGGGGTATCTCATTGGAGCGCAGGCTTTTTTTAATCTGATACGCTCGGAAAAGTAAATAAGGGATTTATGCCAGATGAAGTTTTTTTAGGGCATCCGGCAGTCGCGAGAGCCGCTGCGAGATCGTAAAGGGCCTGTTGCCCAATTCGATTCGCACAGTACGGGACCACAAAGACGCAAGGAGACAGAAGATTTTCTACAGAAGCTAACGAAGCAAACGAAGGTGTTTTTGATGGTATGCAAACGTCTAGTTCAGACAGCCGAGCTTAGAACTCTTCGTTGCCTTCGTTTACCGTTCGGCTGAGCTCAGGTCGAAGCCTTCTGTAAAAATCTTTCGTTCTTAGTGTCCTTTGTGATCTTTATTAATTGTGTTGTGGAGGCTAATTGGGCAACACGCCCTCAGGACGAATTGTCTGAGGTCCGGTGGAGGCAATGCTTCGCGGTAACGCATAAACCTGAAGTAAACTCAGTGAGACACGATACTTTGGTACAATAGATTTTCTTTCGGGTTTCAGCGTATTGGTTACCGGTCGAGGATGTAACTTCCTGTGAAGAAAAGCCTATGCCATTGCCAGTTGAATCGGCAACGAACGCGGAAGAACAGACGATTTCGTTCGAACGATCGGGCAAACCGGTGGGAGCAACTTGAACAAGCGCGTCCAGGCGAGAACACGATGAACGGCCAATAGGCGATCAAAGCCATAGCTTCTATGACCGAAACCGCAGTTTCACCCGTATTCATTGTGACCGGCGCTAGTCGAGGTATTGGTTACGCTATTGTGCAAGAACTTCTGCGCCGTGGCGCGCGCGTTCTCGGAGCGGCGCGCAACCCAGACACGGCCTCAGCAATTTTAGTTAAAGCGTCCAGCGGAAATTGCCACTATCTACAGGCAGATATTACTGTTGAAACCGATCGCTTGAGGATCATTGAAAAAGCCAAAGACTTGTTCGGTCGCATCGACGGATTGATAAATAACGCTGGACACGCCGTTCGTACGCCGGCGTCCAAAACTTCCATCGACGACTTTCGTGCGCTGCTGGAAATTAACCTGCTCGCGGCCTTCAGATTAGCTCAAGCCGCCTGTGAAGAGCTGCGCGCCACTCGTGGCACTCTGGTTAACATTTCCTCCGTCAATAAAAATCTGAGTAGATCGCGGCGTCGCCAATCCGGATACTCCGGTCACTGTCGTGACCTTATCAGTTTGAATGAGCGACCGGTATGGTACCTTCGGGCAATTGGCAAAGCTTCGACCGGCGCATACGATTGAAGGCGGCGCGCCGCCGTTTGCATTAGAACTGCGCCGGCAGCGAGGCCCCATACAACGGGCATGACATTTACCAAGTTCATAGGCTTAGTTAGACCTTGGGCAGTCAACCGCGTCCTGAGCAGTCGGCATTCTAGGCTCGAGCCAGGCATTTCTTTGGCAGTCATGCGGTCGCAACTAGCGAGGTGTCGCGATGGTGGAGCTTTCGACATATACCCTGGAGTCACTCCATAAGGACGACGGACTTGAACTGTATCGTGGCCGTCGGGAGAGCAGCCCATTTCAAATTCTTGTCATCGTACCTCAGGCGAAATCGCGTGGACCCGAGGTCCTCAAACGTCTCGAGAGAGAGCATAAACTACGTGCAGAACTAGACTCGGATTGGGCAGTTCGGCCGGTGGAGCTCCTCCGAGACAGAGGGCAGATGGCGCTTGTGCTTGAGGACCCGGGAGGGCAACCCCTTGATCAGTATTTGGAAAGACCGCTGGAACTAACCCGGTTTTTGCGCCTGGCCGTTGGCCTAGCGGTCGCCCTCCGAAGGCTTCATGAGCGCGGTCTTATCCACAAGAATTTAAAGCCAGCCAACGTCTTGCTCGATCCCGACTCGGGTCAGGTTTGGTTGATGGGCTTCGGGCTGGCTTCACGTCTGCCTCGCGCACGTCAGGCTCCTGAACCGCCGGAGACGATTGCGGGCACCCTCGCTTACATTGCGCCGGAACAGACCGGGCGAATGAATCGGTCGATCGATTCTCGAAGCGATCTCTATTCGCTCGGCGTGATGCTTTACGAGATGCTCACTGGTCAACTTCCGTTTGGTGCCTCTGATCCCTTGGGTTGGGTTCACTGTCATGTTGCCCGACAGCCAATATCGCCGGTGGAAAGAAGAAGGGAGATTCCGGAGGCGCTTTCTTGCATTATCCTAAAGCTTTTGGCGAAGACGCCCGAGGACCGATACCAGACTGCCGCAGGTGTAGAGGCCGATCTGAGAAGGTGCCGGAACGAATGGGACTCCGTCCAAAAAATTGCCACATTTTGTCTAGGCGCAAGGGACGCATCCGATCGGTTAGTCGTCTCGGAGAAACTTTATGGACGTGACCAGGAGCGGGAGGCACTCCTCGAAGCCTTCAATGACGTCCTAACCCGCGCAACACCTGTACTCGTTCTCATTTCCGGCTATTCCGGGGTAGGAAAGTCTTCCCTAGTCAATGAGCTACACCAAGCAATCGGGTTATCAGGGGTCAACTTCGTTTCGGGCAAGTTCGACCCGTACAAAGGGGACATTCCTTTCGCCACCGTGGCCGAGGCCTTTCAAATACTCATCGGCCAGATTCTCAGCAAGAACGAGGTCGAACTATTGCAGTGGTTAAACGATATCCGTGCTGCCGTTGGTCTTAACGGCCAGCTCATCGTCAATCTCATCCCTGAACTTGAGCTGATCATTGGCAAGCAGCCAACCCATACCTGAACTTCCGCCCCAGGAAGCACAGAACCGGTTCCACACTGTGTTCCGTTCCTTTCTCGGAGTGTTCGCGCAGAGGGAGCACCCCCTTGTGCTCTTCCTCGATGATCTGCAATGGCTGGATCCGGCTACCCTCAGACTGATCGAGTACCTGATGACCGAGCCCGCAGTCCAGCACCTACTTCTCATCGGCGCTTATCGAGACAATGAGTTGGGCCCTTCCCATCCATTGACCTCGATGTTGGAATCGATCCGAAAGATCAAAGCGGATGTTCGGGAGATTATTCTTGCTCCACTTTCCGTTGGCGATATCGGGCGGCTGATAGGAGACACACTCCGCCAAGAGTTCGCACAGTCAGAGCCGCTGGCCAGGCTGGTACACGAGAAAACCGCGGGTAACCCATTTTTTGCGATCCAGTTCCTTACGGCGTTGGTGGCTGAACGTCTTCTGTGGTTCCAAAGCGCCGACGCGGCTTGGCGCTGGGATCTGTCGGCCATCCAGGAACGGCATATTACGGAAAACGTTGTCGACCTCGTCATCGGAAAGCTCAATCGCCTCCCCGATGCCACCCGTTCGGCACTCAAACTGCTGGCGTGTATGGGGAGCAGCGCGAAAAAGGCCGACCTGAGAGTCGTTCATAGAGGACCAAAAACCGAATTAACAGCGGGTCTAATGGCTGCAATTCGAGGCGGTTTCATTGTCCAATCAACCGGGCACTGCAGTTTTGCTCATGACCGCGTGCAGGAAGCGGCTTATTCGTTAATCCCCGGCGATGAGCGCGCGGAGATGCACCTCCAGATTGGTCGCCAGCTACTGTCAAATATCAGTTCAGACGAACTCGATGAGAGGATCTTTGAGGTAGCAAACCAGTTCAACCGCGGCTCGGCGTTACTCGTTTCCGCGGAAGAGCGAAAACGAGTTGCGGAGCTTAACCTACTCGCGGGGCGGCGCGCCCAAGTAGCGGCAGCCCACACGTCGGCACTAAAATATCTTCGTGCCGGTGCGGCGCTCCTGGCAGCAGAGACTTGGGAGCATGAGTACGAACTCGCTTTTGCGCTCGAGTTCCACCGGGCCGGTTCCGAGTTTGTCACTGGCGACTTGGAGGCAGCGGAGGACCGCTTGTCGATGCTATCACGCCATGCCCGGAGCATCGTCGACAAGGCAGCAGTGACTGGTCTGCGGGTTGATCTTTACACGACACTCGACCGAAGTGGTCGTGCAGTGGAGATCTGCCTTGAATACTTGAAGCAGCTCGGCATCACGTGGTCGCCGCATCCGACCGAAGACGAGGTTTCACAGGAGTACCAACAGATGTGGCGCCAGATCGGAAGCCACCCGATTGAAGCGTTGATCGACCTACCAGCGATGACGGATCCGGAGTGGTCCGCAACCATGGACGTTTTAACCAGGGTGATGCCGCCCGCCATGTTCACTGACAAGAACCTTCAGCGTCTCATCCTTGCTCGGATGGCCAGCCTAAGCCTGGAGCACGGTAATTCAGACGGGTCATGCTTAGGCTATGTATGGCTCGGCGGTGTGCTAGGATCGTCTTTCGGCGACTACCGCTCCGGGTTCCGATTTGGCAAGCTCGGCGTTGATCTAATGCAGAGTCGTGGGCTTAGGCGTTTCGAGGCTCGCGTTTACCTTGGCTTCGGCAGCTTAGTTAACTTCTGGACCCAGCCTCTGCAGACCGGCTTCAGTTTGATGCGGTGCGCATTCGATGCGGCGCAAAAGGTCGGAGACCTCACGTATGCGGGATATGCTTGCTACGACCTGATAGCGCAGCTTCTCTCCAGGGGTGATCCTCTCGGTGAAGTGCAACGGGAAGCCGAGATCGCGCTGGAGCTTGCAAGTAAGGCGCGCTTCGGTCTCATGGTCGACGGGATCACCAGTCAGTTCAGCCTCATCCGTATGCTTCGGGGCCTGACAGAGCAGTTCGGCTCCTTTAATGATGACCAGTTCAACGAGCTGCAGTTTGAACGCCACCTAGAGGAGGATCCACATCTGGCGAACCCAGCCTGTCGATATTGGATTCGGAAACTAGAGGCACAGTTCTACGCCGGGAACTACAAATCCGGCGTTGAAGCCGCAGAAAAGGCCGAAGGATTATTGTGGGCGATGCCGCCGAGCATCGAGCTGCCTGATTACCACTTCCACGCCGCACTCGCACGGTCAGGGCACTACGCTGAAGCTTCTAGTGATGAGCGTAAACGAGATCTCGAAGCGCTTTTGATTCATCATCGGCAGCTATCTATCTGGGCGGAGAACGGGCCAGCGAATTTCGGGAATCGATCTGCGTTAGTGGCCGCCGAGATCGCGCGTATCGAAGGACGGTACCTGGACGCAGAGCGCCTCTATGAGGAAGCGATTCGGTCCGCCCGCGAAAATGGCTTTATAAAGAACGAAGCGATCGGCAACGAAATCGCGGCAAGATTCTACCTGGATCGTGGCTTTCAAACGATCGGCTACGCTTACCTCCGCAACGGGCGCTCCTTTTATGTTCAATGGGGAGCCGATGCCAAGGTCAAGCAGCTGGAGCAGCGCTACCCAGGCCTTGAAGAGACGGCGCCAAACCCACCCTTGAAGGCCGCGCCGCATTTCGAGCAAATGGACCTGATGGCGGTTGTGAAGGCTCTTCAATTCGTGTCACGGGAGATCGATCTCGAGAAACTCATTGAGGCATTGATGACAATCGGGCTCGAGTGCGCCGGCGCGGAGCGAGGCTTGCTGTTTCTTGGCCGCGGTCTCAAGCCGAGTGTCGCAGCCGCAGCATTTACGCGTGACGACAAGGTTGAGGTGATCCTCGACCGGAGTTTTGCGACACCCCCGCAGTTCCCTGAGTCGATCCTGCGGTACGTGATTCGAACTCGGGAAAGCGTTATCTTGGCTGACGCCTCAGCAAAAAACTCATTTTCGGGTGACCGATACTTTCAATCGGTAAGTCCGCGTTCCATCCTTTGCGTTCCACTGGTAAAGCAAGGGATGCTGGTCGGAGAGCTTTACCTGGAGAACAATCAAATGGCCGGCGTTTTCAATCGAGATCGGCTGACGGTGCTGGAATTGCTGGCCTCCCAGGCCGCGATCTCTTTAGAAAACGCCCGACTATACGCTGAGCTGTGGGAAGAAAATAGCGAACGGGCCAAGGCCGAGGAAGCGTTGCGCGCAAGTGAAGAGCGCATGAATCTGGCAGCGGAGGCGGCGAATCTCGGGATGTGGGCTTGGGAAATCGCTAGCGACGAAATCTGGACCACTGCAAAATGCCGGACGCTCTTCGGCTTCGGGCCTGACGAGTCGGTAGATCTTCGGCGGTTTGTAGATCGAGTGCATCCGGAGGATCGGAAACCGATTGTGGAGGCCATGCGGCGATGTCTGGAAAGCAGGAGCGAGTATGACGTCGAGTACCGCTTAGCGATACCTGACGGCGGTACCCGCTGGATCAGTACCCGAGGCCATCCCGCTTTCGACGCCGAGAATAAGCCCTTGCGGGTGATGGGAGTGAGCATTGACATCACGGCGGCTAAACTCGCCCAACTCCAACTGCTGCAGCAGCGTGATGAACTCGCGCATCTTAGTCGGGTTACCATGATCGGCGAAATGGCGACCACCCTGGCGCACGAATTGAACCAACCGATCGGCGCGATTCATACTAACGCGGAAACGGCGGAAATACTCCTGCAAAGAAAGCCGCCTGAACTCCCTGAAATTCAGGCGATCGTTCACGATATCAAAAGAGATGGTTGGCGCGCCGGTGAGGTTATCCATCGGATGCGGTCGCTGCTCCGAAAGCGTGAGCTGAGAATGGAGAGTGTTGATGTGAAACGCTTGCTCGAAGCAATAAGCGAATTACTCCATGGAACGCTAGTCTCACACAAAGCTCGCTTCCGGATCGACTCAGCGCCGGCATTACCACTTGTTTCGGGCGATCCGATCCATCTTCAACAAGTTCTGTTAAATTTGGTTCTTAATGCCCTGGAAGCGATGATCGATTGCCCGCCGTCGGAGCGCGAAGTGGTGGTTCGCGCTGCGACAGACGACACTCGCGGAGTGGAAGTGAGGGTAAGCGATCGGGGGCCGGGCTTCTCCAGGTGGAAGTTGTTGAGGCCGTTCGAACCTTTCTTAAGTACGAAGAAGAATGGTATGGGGATGGGACTCGCTATTTGTCAAACCATCATCCAAGCCCATGGCGGGCACATTGTCGCGGAGAACAACCCCGCTGGGGGCGCTACGGTGCGTTTCACTCTCCGGCCGAGCGATTTCAAGCAGGAGGAATCAAAATGATTCGTGACAACGCGAGCGCGAGTGAGGAGGGGCCGCGGCCGGCGGCGCCGATTGTTTATTTGGTTGACGACGATCCCTCCGTTCTCCGCGCATTGACCCGGCGTCTCCTGACCGCGGGCTACCAAGTCGAATGTTTTGATTCGCCAGAACAATTCCTCGGGCGGCGGCGCCGGTCGGATGTTCCTGGTTGCGTTGTGCTCGATCTTCAGATGCCGGGAGCAAGTGGGCTGGAGTTGCAGCAGGCTGTCGCCCAAACAAATGACCCGCTGCCGGTAGTCTTCCTGACGGCTCATGGCGATGTTGCCTCCTCAGTGCGGGCAATGAAGGGAGGGGCGGTGGATTTCCTTAGCAAGCCGGTTCGAGGGGAAGATTTGCTCGACGCAATCCGGCTCGCGCTGATCCGGGGCGGTGCCGAGCGAGAAAAGCGACAGAAGAGCCGGGAATGGGGAGCTCGCTACGAACGTCTGTCGCCGCGTGAGCGTGAGGTCTTTGTGCTTGTCGTGCGAGGCTTGCCGAATAAACAGATTGCGGACGTGCTTGGCGTCAGCGAACGGACGGTAAAAGCTCATCGGAGCCAGGTGATGCACAAAATGGGGGTGCAATCGGGTGCCGAGTTGGGACGGGCGGTCGAGTGGCTCAGCGATTTTTTCCGCGCGACGCCGGCTCCCAACGTGGGTGAAAGTTGATCGGCGGCAATGAGCGGAACTAGTTCCTGGCGCCGCGTGAAAATTTGCCCGAACGGACAATATAAATTCGACCGGAGAGTGTGCGACGATCATCAAGCAGGCGCTATCTGAAATGCCAGCAAGCACACACACTATTGCTATTGTCGAGGACGACGAGAGCTTCAACAGGGCTCTGGAGCGATTGCTAAAGGCGTCCGGGTTTGCAACTCAGACGTTTCTGTCAGCAGAGGAATTCCTCGCGAACGATGCGTTCGAGTCGCTTGCTTGCTTGATCCTCGATATCAATCTTCCGGGAATATCTGGGTTTGAACTATTTGATCGTCTCTCGCTGTACG
The DNA here is from genome assembly GCA_019236675.1 of Verrucomicrobiota bacterium. Lineage (GTDB taxonomy): Bacteria > Verrucomicrobiota > Verrucomicrobiia > Chthoniobacterales > JAFAMB01 > JAFAVN01. The sequence continues at coordinate 281 of JAFAIO010000174.1, read as the reverse complement.
ATGAGCGTCCCCCGATTATTTTCATCACCGCAACCGATGAGAAGACCGTGCGCGATCACGCCTCCCGGATTTCGGGCAACGTTTGCCTCGGAAAGCCGTTGGTTGGCGCGGCGCTTCTCCGAGCCGTGCGTGCGCAAGTTAGACGTAGCGAATCCGGCCGCGATTAAGCTGCTTGCGTTCGAGCGAGCGAATGTGTGTTTTAACGCACTAACCTCGATAGCCAAACCGGACTATTCACGTACATCTGCCTAGCGGATCTAGCACGAAGGTACAATAGCCAG
>JAFAIO010000120.1 GCA_019236675.1 Verrucomicrobiota bacterium | reverse complement strand
CGGTAGAAGTGTGGACATAATAGGGGAACTGTGTGCTGTTGTACGTATAGATCGCCAGTGCACGGCCGTTGCGATCGATTTCGGTGACCGCGCCGATAACGCTTTCCCGCTGGTAACTGGTTGTGACCCCGTTTCCGTCAATCGCGGTCAACACTTGGCTATTGCCGTTATAAGTACAAGAGGTTGTAATCCCGAGAAAGTCGCTGACCCGTGTAACCAGCCCTGAAGAGTTACCGTTGAAGGTCCGCTTGCTGCCGTCCGGGCGAGTCTCGACGACGATGGGGGCGGAGGCCGTGCTGTTACTCGGGATAGATCGAGTCGATAGTGCGCCATTAGGTCCGCCTTCGGTCGCCACCATCCCGGAATAGTACCATTGGCTCGGCGACATGAAACCGTAGTTAATCGTTTTCATGGGACCGGCATAACGAGGCTCGGTCGATTGCAACAGTAATGCGACACCGTTGCTGTCGTCCTGGTAGGTCTCAGACGCAGTGCTACCATCCGCGTAAGTCACACCTTTTAAGACGGTTCTGTTACCGCTCGGATCCGTTCCATAGCTGTAGTTGACGGTCTGGCCATCACTGGTGGTCACCTGTTGAATAGTGCCTCCATAAATACCGCTCGGCGTGTAGACGGTCGTGAACTGAATCCATCGCCCAGCAGGTTCTGTGATGACGGTATCCTTCGTGACGGTCTGTCCCGTCTTAGTACTCGTGATCTGGACCGTGTAAGCTTGTCCGTAAGGGTCGATCAGCTGTTCTAACGTCCAGGTGTAGGTCCCTGTCGGCATGCCTGGAACGCCGGTAAACACAACGGTGGTGCCATCTGAGAGCAGCACGCTAGCGGTGGCGCCAGACGTCATAAACTGGAGGCCATTGCTTGCGGGTATTGTTTGCCAGGTGTTTTGGGAAGGCGCCGTAATGAAATAATTAGCTCCTCCCGGGAGCTCGAGAGCGAAACTGGTGGTGGCCCCTTGGCTTAATGAATAATCCCAATTGTTACCCCACGTCCCCATTGAAGTTACCGGTACCGCGGCCAGGGACCCGCTGTAGAAGCTTCCGACTGTCAAATAGGCTGAGTTGTAAATCCGGGTAAATCGCAGTCCAATGGTGCCGACCGCTCCAAGCACTTGTAAGTCGGTCACTTGTCGGATCGCGGTTCCGGACAACGGTGAATAACAACCCGCAGTCGTCACGTACCCATCAAGCCCGCCGGCAGGATTTGGGGGTTCAAAATACTGCGCGAAGCAGAGCTTCGGGCCTAGAAAGGTCAGCGCAAGCAGCGCTAGTGAAAGGAGTCCTATTCCTTGTCGGCAACGGACGCTAGTTAACCGTTTCATGTGAGCGTGTGCAAAACTGAAAGTGGAACAGATGTTATCAATTGCTTCGTTGAAAACACGAAGGTTAGGCAGACAAACAGTCTGTCTACGGCCGGACATTCTCGATGCGCTCCAGGCGGTAGTCTGGTGTCGTCAAGAACGATGGAAAAACGTCCGACGGTTGATTCGGAGTCGTGGAATGCTGCATCCTGCGGCAAGCATTCACGTAGAAAACGAATAGAGGCTAAAAGTGAGAGATGATTTCCGTTCCGCTAGACTTGGCTGTAGTCCTTCTTCTCCGGTGTTCCGAAAACCCGTCCTAAAGGTAGTCGTTTTTTTTGCGCGGAGTAAACCGGCGTACGAGTAGCGAAGGAAGGCGAAACAGTCAACTATAAACTTGACGTAACAGTCAGCCGTTTATGTTATGCCGGATCACAACTATTTATTTAGGGAGCGGCGTAAGAGGCTGAGGCTGAGGCACAATGCAAAGCAGCAAGATAGTGCGTGATAACGTGTGTTCGGAAGAGTAAAAATTTTGTTTATGGGTCTGCGAAAGTCTGTCTGTAAGTCGCGAGGAAAACCGGCTTCGCTCTATGTAGCGATAGGCAGCATGATCTTCGCGCGACGGACGGCAGGTTGCTTTTACTAACAAAATCGCTGCGTAGTGAAACCTGAGGACAGAAAAGAAGTATACATGTTAATAATGCCGTCATATCGAAGAATCGGGAGCAGTGCTGGCATGAATACAACTGACGGAAACTTCGGTATCGAATGGTTGATAAGGGTTACAACGCAGCGCGTTGCAGCACAGGGAAGTCCGCCGCATCAAACAAAGGGCAACCGGAGGACTCCGGCTGAAGCGGGCGGGCGATTCGGTATCAGTGAAAGCAGGCGGCTTCGGGAAGGCCACCTCGCAACAAAGCGAAAGCTACCCGCAGATTGTAAAAATGATTGTCGTTGAACAAAGCCGCGAAATCTTGTGAGAAACAAGGGGGATCCCCCTCACATGTTCAATCCATTCAAAAAGAAGCCGTTTAAAATCGATGACTTTGCCAAGCTCGTCATGGCGGAGGCAAAAAAGGCCGGCCTCGCGGAATCGCTGGAATATGACCAGAAGAGTTTTTGTCTAATCGGCGGGGGGCAGCGTGCTTACTTGGGCAATCTGTGCAATGATTACTGCCAGGCTACTGGTGACCATCAGAAGCGGTTTTGGGAAAAGCGTTGCCCTGCTCCGTGAGAGAAAAGGACCGACCTCATCCTATGCTTTGATCCGACGAAGCCGGAATCCCAACGCACGTTAGTGCATCGAGTCATAAGTAGGAGGCATACCGTTGACTTCAAAAGGGTCTGGATGCGAGGAGTGAGTGAGGAGCATATCTGAGTCGATACGTGACGAACAAACAACGACGCAGACGGACCCTTTTCAAGCCAACCCTTGGGCCGTGGCCATTTGGCCGATTTTCGGCGTTGCTCACTCCTTACGTATCAGTTTAGATATGCTCGTCGTTCGCGTCTTGAAAATCGGCCAAATGACCGACGGCGGTATCCCTCCTGCTTATGACTCGATGCACAAGGGCCCGCGAAATGGGAGGACGTCATGCGGATCGCCGGTGACTTGCTCCTGGACACGCAAATGTTTCCAGCGCGGTTTTATGTTTCGAAGTTTCCGACGGATGAACAGCTGGCCGCCGTGATTCATAAGCAGAGGCCTTGAGCGTCGCAGGCGTCTTCCAGTTTGGTCGAATGGAGCGAACGGGTCGGACAGCCACCCAAATCCAACCACAATGACCCAGACGATTCCCGTGATGGAAACATTCGTTTGGTTACCGGTAAAGGCTTGATCCGGAATACCTGTCCGGAAATGATCCGTTTTCGTGGTGAAATTCTACTTCTCATCGTACCACCTCTGCGACCAACCTGAGCGTCTATCCGCTTTAGAGGCAAAAATAATAGAATCGCCGTCATACAGAATCCAATCGACGCTCACTCTGATCTCGAACGACGAGAGTATGGATTGCGACGCGAATTCGCGGATCTAAAAGCGATCGGCTTGGTCGCTGAAGAACTGGACTTGCGCCGCTTCTTCGGCAAGGCCGCTGAGCTTCAAGATTGCATCGAGGGCTTCGGCTATTTATGGGTAACCGGCGGTAATACTTTGTTTTACGGCGGGCGTTTTCTTTGAGCGGCCTTGATTCGATTCTTCAAAAGAAGCTCCGGGAAGACGACTTCGTCTATTCGGGCTATAGCGCAGGAATTTGTGTGCTTGCGCCAACCTTGAAAGGCATTCACCTCGCGGACGATCCTCACGTGATGGCGGAGGGTTACCCCTCTGAGATTATATGGACTGGTCTAAAATTCCTTATTGCGTCGCGCCTCACTACAGATCAAATCATCCTGAATCGCTGCTCATCGAAAAGTCAGTCGAGTATTTCATCGAACAAAAGATTCCTTTCGTAGTGCTTCGTGATGGAGAGGCACTAATCCTGGATTCCAACAAGTCAGCGAGAGCTGTAGACAGAAGTTAGCTCGCCTTGTCGCTTACGGACGAGAGATTCAATCAATTTAAGCAATTGAGATGAGAAAGCTTCTGTCGACGCGGAGGCGAAGCGACCATATAGGAGAACGTCTTCGTCCCAAAGTCCGCCAGGTGTGAATGTGATTGTGTTTGGGTTTATAAGCTGGTCGAAAGCATATGAGTTTGATCCCACGTGTCTTGCGCGGACAGAGCCATCTCGCGAACAGACTAAGTGCGTGGTGCTACTAACCGCAGACTCTGATGATGCTGTACCTAGGTTTGGGAGGGCTGTTGCCGTTGAATAGTAATCTGCCTGGTCAGATTCGCTTCTTCCAAAGCGGACATATTTGATCTCTTGCCGACCCTCCACATCAAGTAGTAGCGGTAGCAGATCTTTCTGAGTCGCAAAAAAAACGTATTTCCTTAGGCATTTTTTATCTCACCACTTTGCCACTAAGATCATTTCATCATCGGGAAATGCTGCAATGATCCTGGCGGCACCTGCAGCTTCTCTGGCGGCCGGAGCACCGTTTGATAACACATCTGTAGTCTGAACGCGAACCGTTGACAGGCCATCTGTGGCGGTAATCTGAGATCATATGGACTGGTTTAGGATTCATCCCTATTGCATCGCGCCTCACTACAGATCGAATTATTCCGAATCGCCGCTCATCGGAAAGTCAGTCGAGTATTTCATCGAACAAAAGATTCCTTTCGTAGTGCTTCGTGATGGAGGGGCGCTAATCCTGGATTCCAAAAGCCCGCTGGTGTTGAATACATCTGTCTGCTAGAGCTAACGTTATCTCGCCTTGCCGCAACGATGCCGCGAGCTAGGCTTCATCCGTTTACTATGCGCCAAGGCAACAACGGATAACTTCCAGAACGCCTCGAAACTTTACTAATCGATAGCAAAGGAGATCTCACGCCCAAGAAGGGTTGATATGAGCAGAGTTTTCGCAGCAGATCCGGAATTAGCACGGCGGTTGCGTGAGCGTCTCGGTACTGATTTTCCATCTGACGAGAAAGCTGCTGCTGAGCTCGCTTCAAAACAAATCACGACACTCTTGAATTGGATGAAGGAGCACCATGACCAAATTTATTCGTTCCAAGTCCGGACCCTTCAGGATTTGGGCATCGAAGTGTCGAGGGTTAGTTGGATAGGAACAGACGTAGCTAAGATGTTGCAAGAAGGAATAGAAGAGTAGGAGCCGCGAGCCGCAATTGAATCGGACACCGTCTGTACATTTTCTATGGTTCCTATTTGTGGTACCTCTTAATTTCAGAGCAGTTCGCTCGCGATTGAGGCTAGGAGATGGTAACTAGCTACTCCGCTTTTCGACAGCTCAAAAGCCCAAGCGAATCCTTACGTCGAACAGATCTTGAAAAGGGGGTTGGATTCGTGCGTAACCCGGTCTCTCAATTCAAGACGGATTGCGAAAGGAGCGGTGAGTTCCTCGATCTGGTCGGCTTTAGCTCGTAAAAGACGAAGGTCGAAGCGTCAAAAGGGGAATCCGATCGGCGACTCGGTCAAAATAGCTCAGACAATCTCGTAGGATTGAGGTCCACCTTGGATAACCTGCGCGGGCAGGTGCCGGTCCAGAGAGCTGAACTTTGCTTTTCGCCTGACCGCCAGACCGAGCAAGTAAAGATCAGTGATCTGTTTGTGACCGGCGATGCGCCTAAGATCAGCCGGCCCTTTACAAATGCTGTAGTCATCCGGCCAAAAATGGTGTCCTTGATGGCGCGTTAACTTCCGGAGAAGATCTATTGCTAGCGATACACTGCCAGACAGTCCCGGATAAGTAGGATTGGATAGAATTCGGACAAGACCGTTCTCTGTAATGGGGCAGGATGCCCACGCTTCTCCGCCCGTTTCTGCGAACCATGACGTCACGCGGCGATGATCAACGTGGTTTGGATCACAGAGCGCAATCAAGAGGTTAATATCGAGGAGGCGTTGCAATCAAAGGCCCTCTTCTTCACGGAGTCTATCAATCAACTCGGCTGTCACGACAACACCTGGCCGGCGTGGCAGAAGAGGTATCCCGCTTGGCGTTTGCTTGATTCTCGTGGCGAGGCTTTGTCGCACCAGGTCTGACACGACTTTCCCCATGGTCTGCTTCCTGGCGGCCGCGATCGATCGCGCAGCGGCCAGTATGTCGTCATCCAAATCCAAGGTGGTTCTCACCCCGGAACATCAAGCATCACGCATCAGATGTCAAACCGAGCTCGCCGTTCAAACTGTTAGCTGCGGCCGCCAGAACACTATTGAGTATGGTTGGTTCAAGCACTGACTTTTGTGAAAATCCAACGGCAACAGTGGCTGCCTTGTTGCGCAGGGTTTAGCCTTGCTGACCAGTAGCGGCAATACAGTCTGAATATCTGAAGGCCGGCCCGGCAGGTTAGCGGTGCTTCGTGGCCCCAGCCGCCGCGGTGGAGCTGCGAACAATTAGCTCCGGTTTAAAGACCACGGTTCGCCCTCTCTGCCGTGGTTTCGCTTCATTTAATCTGTGAAGCAGGAGCTTGGCCGCGCAACGCCCGAGTTGCGGAGTCGGATGGTTAATCGTCGTCAGTGGCGGGTCAAGATAGCGCGCCCAGCGCGCATCATCGAACCCGATTAGCGATAACGCCCGCGGTACTTTGATCTTCAGCTCACGAATCGCCGCAATTGCGCCACCGGTCATTTCGCTATTCGCGATGAAAATGGCGGTCGGCCGTACTCGCTGGGCAAGCAACCGCCGGGCGCCTACGTAGCCGGAAGATTCACGAAAATCACCACATTCAATGGATTCCGGGGGCAGTGTGATTGAGGGGCTACACAAGGGAAGCTGCGATAAGACCCAATAAGCATCGCCGGACTGGAAGGGATCGCATCGCCTGTTTGGTACTCACCGGAAAACATTTGCCAGAGCCAAATCTCGATTGGTCGCGAGGGTTCTGGCTCCGAGTCACGCAGCCTCCAGAAATGAAGGGCGCGCCAGATCGAGTGCAAATTGCCCGTACGGATTGATGTGCCCGTGGAAGAGCGGGGTTAACGCCCGAAGATCTTCGGTTGTAAGCCTCTCCCAGAGCCCCTCGCGCTCAATTGTGCGTTCAACGAGTAGCGTGTTGATCAACATGAGGCAGTTCTGGAGGAGCTGCAGCGACAAGGTGACCACTTCCTGCTGTTCTCGGCGA
>JAFAIO010000399.1 GCA_019236675.1 Verrucomicrobiota bacterium | reverse complement strand
GCGAACTTCGCGATCGAACCTTCGAAAACCAACGTTACCGCGCGAGCGGCCTCAACTTGGTCGTCCTTGCTATCATACTGTGGAACACGATCTATCTCGAGCGTGCTATCAATGCACTGCGGCAACATGGAATCGCCTTTCCAGAAGCGCTCCTGACACATGTCTCACCAATTGGCTGGGAGCACATCAACCTGACTGGGGACTACACCTGGCACGCCAACCGTCGCGTCTCTCAAGGTCGATTTAGACCCCTACGCCCCGTTGGTATGGCGATTATGGTCGACGGAGCATCTTCGTGAAGCTTAACGTACAATTTTTTCCTTTTGGTGTAGCGCCCCCAAGCTGCTTCCGCGCTTCGGGCCGATCCACCACTTGATCGTACTCTTTGATAACGTCAAAAAGGTCTCCTTGCGCAGGGCGGACGCCACCGGTGCTCCTTTCGTCGCTCGGATCGTCGCCGACCCGCCCAACTTCCTGGCCCTCTCGCTGGGGTTCTTCAATCACGACCGTAGGCAGTGGTATGAGCCCTTGCAATAACGTTGGCCACTGAGCCGGTTCTGTCACCCACTTACCCGAAACATACTGACCTTCAGATTCGAGCACACAGCTGCCCAGCTCCACTCCTTCATAGTGAATCGTTACATCAAATTCCTGATAGTATTTGCCTTCAGCACTACGCGCCTCAGGATCACCGACCGGTTCGACCTCAAACTGCACACCAGGAGACCTCTCGGCTTTGGTCTTCTCCAGATATCCCAGCAAAATTTCGGCGTTATTTCGCTCTAAACCGCCATTTTTGAGCAACGGTTTAAAGCCGTGCATTAGGAGTTCGTCAAATTCCTGTTGGAGCCAATCTAGTATTTCTTCGCGGCTGATATGTTCTAACAAGACATCGATTGGATTGGCGCCTTCGGCGATGGCCAGAATCAACTGCGGAACGTCACGGTCCTGCCGATCCAGGCACTCCTCCGCAAATTCATTGGTTAGTTTACCCATTTCATTTCCTTCTGGTGTCTATCGGCGCAGCGCCCGTCTTCGTTGCAGCTCTTGTTTTCCAGAGCTAACTCTTGACTGACTTTTTGGCGCCGGAGCTCTTGGACGGCCGCTGTCGCGTGCTGCTGCTAGACCTGGATTCTGCTCCTGCAGCTCCCGGCGGTCCTCTGGACTCTCTACTTGAACTTCTTTTTCACGGTTTGTAAAGGTCTATAACGGGTTAGAGGCCAAGGCCTGGGGCCACGGACTCTTAAACTCGTGTCAAATTATCTTTTCTTTCCTAGGAAACACGGCCTGGAAAGCCTCTTCCAGAGCCGTTTCGCAAACTGCGATATGGTAAATTGTAGTCGTGACAAAACTAACAAGACCAATTTCTGAGAGAAACTCTTCAACAGTATCGACATTACGGCAAGGCAATTATCGTAACGCTATTTGCCGACTGCGTTTCTCTGCGACTCAAAGGCACCAGAAAAGACCGGATGAGAAACGCTTAAGTGCATCTCCAACGGCCTTAGACATTTTCTCGACCTTAGATTGCAGCTGAAACTTTGCCAAATCGGTGGCACTATTTCCTGAGCATTTATAGGAGGACCATCATGAAAGTTTATAGGGTCACAGGCGGCGGAGGCACGCATCTCAATGTTGTTGAGTCAGGAAACCCGAAGGGATGCCCAATCCTTTACATCCATGGGTTATCGCAATGCTGGCTGCAGTGGTCACGGCAGATCAATTCTGATCTGGCTGAGGACCACCGGCTGGTAGCCATGGATATGCGCGGCCACGGACTGTCCGATAAGCCTGTTGCGGGCTACGTGTAGCGGCCTGAGAACATAACCGCTCCGGCTCAAAAACATCGCCGTTTCCGGCCCAAATTAATTGAGAACAACGCGGTCTTCCGGCTCACATTAAATGAGAATGGGCTCACATTGTTTGAGAACAGCCCAAAAACATCGGCCCCGGCTCACATTACTGAGAATATAAATTTAAACCGGGGTTCCGGCTGCCAGGAGCTCAGTTTGCAACTCCTCTGTCCGACCCGGCGCCAGTTGGCCACGCAAGAACGCTTTGATTTCCCGGTTCGCCCCGCCCTGGCAGACCAACGGGAGGCTTTCGCCGACCCCATCAGATAACTGCTCGAGCAGAGTTCGACACCGTTTGCGAGAGCCACCCATCCCCAAATTGGCAGCCGGAAAGTTCTTAGTCACCACAATCAGGGATGGGCGTTGCCAGCCCGTACACAACATTTGACAATATCTCCACCGCAACCTGATAGGTGTGTCAAAACGCGCAAACCAGTTTTTTGCACTGTTTAACTCACATTATTTAAAGACATGCACTTCTTTTATTTCTTCATTTGCAGCTCTTTTAAAAACGCTAGGGCGCTTCGTTCGGCTGGAATGGCTGGTAAACTCGGGTCGGCCATGGCAATATGTGCAGGATCGAGAACCAATTTTATTTTTTTGAAAAGAGATTCAGGAATCACGGCCTCTTGTTTGCCAAATTGATAGTAACATTGTTTCCCTTTATATTCTTCTTCCAATGTGGCTACATTCTCGCCCTCATTGGCCTCCACGCACGTACATTCGACTGGTAAATACACCGCAACCATGGACGAGCCCCACATTTTCGCCCGATTCTCTGCTGTGTCTAAACTCTTAATCCCATTTGGCGTAGCTATTGTGTAAAACCCGGGGCCCTTACCTGTACCATGATTTGAACCAAACCTTTTGGTGGATACACCTTCCTTCATCAGGGAGCCTATATTTTCGATGTTTGTTGCGTGCACGCCGACCAATTTATGTTTGTTAAGGCTTGTTTTTAACGCGTTCAACTTGTTAGTATATGCGTCGACAGGCATTTGGCGTATAAATTCAACGGGAACCTCAACAGCAATTTCAAATTCATCCTTTTCATCCCAAACTCCTTTTTCCCAGCCTCCATGGACGACCTCTTCCGACTCCGACTCCGACTCCAGCCCCAACCCCGACTCCAACTCCTGACCAAGACTTTCATCCTCGTCCGAATCGACCTCGTTAGAAGATTCCTCGTCTGGGCTTGCGAAAAAGCTTCCATCTTGAACGTCTTCGTCCTCCTCCTCCTCCTCGTTATCGTCCTTGGGCTGGACCACTGCCTTCAGTGCTTCCCAAACCTTTTCCGGCTGAACGGACCCGCTTGGGTTTTCCTTGCTTAATTTGACGAGGACATCGAACATGGTTTGGGAGTTCGCAAAGTCTTTTGGGGTGTCCTCTGAACTTATTGCATGGCTGACAAGCCATATGTGCAAGTCGCTGGCTGAACGGATGACAGTATTGTCCGATATACAAAGTCGCCTCTCGGGTGCGGTAGAAAGGTCGAGATTCGAAAAGTATGAGCATATTTCCCCCTCGGTGAACTGCTGGCCGGGAGAGTTTAAATCACAGGGCTGTGTTATCGGATCCATTGGCAGATCGCTTGTAGTTTGATTTAATGCCCCAGGTTCGCTTCCGTGCCGCCTACAGTTGGCTCTTCGGTGGGTGCGTCCGCACCTAAGGCCAGGATTTGGTCTGGATCTGGCTGCATAAAATCGTCATCCCAAGCCGCTTTTCGATAAGGCCGATTCTACCAGTTTCAGCCGCGGCATTCGTTGGGTTCAGAAAGCATCCTCACTTAGTGCTCTTATCTTTTGCCATTCGTCGGGCGGTATGACCTCTTTCACCAACGCCACGCGCTCATCTGGCGGCACCTCCTTCAGCGTAAGGAGGTGCCGTATGCGCGGGTGGCTATCAAACCGTGAGCCAAATAGGAGCGTCCACCCTACAAATGTGGCAATGGATCGCTCCCACGTTAGGCCGTAACTGCGGCCACGAACCATGCCGGCATTGATCCGCCGTAGCAGTTCTTCGTCGCCGCACCTCGCGAAGCAATCGAGCCCGCGGAACGTGGCAAACAGAAGCGAAGAAAACCGCTTATCGCGCCGACCGCGCAATGCCTCCAGTTGCTGCGCCCTTATCGTAATCATTATCCTAATCATAGGTCGACGACTGCCACTGGTCGAGGGTGATGAGGTGGTAATCAAAGTGGACCCCGCTCAGCGGATGTCCAACCGGAGGTCGCAGGTGTCTGATGCATGGCATACAAGCCCTCTCCAAGACGCGATGGGCAACGCGGTTACGGGAATCCGATACCGCACGGATGATTCGCAAGTCCAGACCGGCGAAGCCAAACGCGATGACCTCGCGAACCGCAACGGTGGCTAGGCCGCGGCGACGAAAAGGTGGCCCGATCCAGAATCCCAGCGTGGCGGCGCCGATGTCTAGATCCACTTGTCTTAATGTGCATAGGCCAGCGATAACGTCATTGGCAAACACGGTGAAAGGAAACTGCCTAGCGTGCTCCTGTTCGCGCAACGCGGTTTCCAGGTATCCCGAGGGTTCCGTGCCCAGGAATGCGGGGCCTTCCTTGTCAGATCGGTCTACCAACAAAGCGTGAAAGGCCTCGGTGTGTCCGGTAGCTAAAGGTTCTATCGAGATCCTCAGGACTCGTGAATCGGGCGAATGGCTATTTTGGAACGAGGAATGGTGGGCCTCGTGAGTACGGGTGCTGCTTGACGGGTTGGGCCGGTATGTCTCCAGCGGGGATCCTGAGCGTGAAATTCTTATCCTCTCGCAGGGTTTGGAGTTTTGGAAGGTTAGGTGGCGAATTACCTTCCCGCAGCCGTCTTCAGCCCAGTAGGCGGTGATTGGCCCAAACACCTGGGACGCTTCCGCCGGAAGACAGGTAGATAAGAAATCCCTCAAAATGAGGGGATCATAGAATCGAAAGTAGAGCGTTCTACGACCCTCGGTCCGGACGATTAAAAGCCGCCGTAAATGCCGGCGAACGTCTTTGAAGCTCGCCGGGGAGGTCAAAAAGATGCCCCACCCCTTGCCCCAAGACGCTTGCACGAGGGTTGCCAGGGCGTCAGGGTCAGGACTGAGCCGTACCAGGTACGGGGCAGAATCTGCCAGCTCCTGCCCTCGCGCGCCCTCGTACAAGGACTGATGCTCCTGCTCAGAGGCGTTTAACCATTCTACCACTTGTGAATCGCGGGCCGCATCCAGAATCGCGAACAAGGGTTGCGCTTCGCTTGCCAGGATCTGGACAACGCCCTGTACGTCAGGGGATGCCGAAACGCCGCTTGGTTGAAAACCCGTTTGCTTCGAAACCCGCTCCGCGGGAAGCAGCGCACCGTGGGGATCACTGGCTGGCACGGGATCGGTGATCCGAACCCGAAAATGGGTGATGCCCGCGACGATCTGGTCACCGTTCTTAAGAACGCTTTGCCGTACTTCGTGGCCGTTCAGCAGCGTGCCGCCCCGGCCGCCCAGATCTTCGAGGTAGCAGCCTTTGTGATCTGACCACACGGCGCAATGGACGTCTGACACCAGCGGATCGGCGCTCAGGTAAATATCGGCCTCTGCTCCCCGCCCGACCTTCAGCCGCTTACCGATCGGCAGCAC
>JAFAIO010000291.1 GCA_019236675.1 Verrucomicrobiota bacterium | reverse complement strand
CAAGCGAGAATGAACCAGAACAAACATTTCAACCGCAGATGAACGCAGATTTACCCAGATAAAAGACGGAAACCGCGAATGGACACGAATGGACGCGAATAAAAGCCCTGACATTCATTGCCGGGATATAGAGCCTCAAGGTAAGCCTCTTATAAAAAAGGTTTATAAGTCTCGACGAACCGGTGCTTCTGTCGTGAAATTATTCGCGTCCATTCGTGTGCATTCGCGGTTCTTGTCTTTATCTGCGTAAATCTGCATTCATCCGCGGTTAAGATCTTTGTTTTCTACTCGCGGGTTAGCTCCTCTGGCACAAACATCGCAAAGTGCTCCGGCTTCACTTTCCTTTCCCCCAACGCAATCCCAATTTGCTGGACGTCATCCAGAAACTCGACGGCGTCCATAGGATGCACGTGTGCCGGATTGACGTTAGGTAGACCGAGCCAATCCAGGCCTGCTCGGGATAGCTCGGCATTGTAACGGACATAACTAAATAGCTTCTGGCTGCCGCGAATACCGTGCCCCCGCATATCGCCGATTTCTGAGTCCAGGGGCTCACCCTCTAATGTCTCGCCAAAGATCCGGCAGAGAAAATCTTGTTCTTGTTGAGCGGCCGCCAAGAGCGCCGTCGGCACCCGGCTGGCGTTATACAGAATATTCATTTCTTGCGGGCTCAGGTTCGCCTCAGTACCGGTGCTGTTGCCGCTGCCGACCGAAATTAAGAGGAGTCGATCAACTCCTACCTCCCAACCCAACCGGTAAACATCAGTCGTCGCCATCAAGAAAAGTTGGAAGGCCGGGTTGTGGTACATGGTCATCGCGCCATCTACGAAGACAAAAGGCCGCGTTCCGACATGGATCAGTTCCGGTGGAAAGTAGGTCGGCGCTGCGGTGCTGGCTCGGACCAGTTGCCACAATGGCAACTTCAAGTTGCAGTCAGGTAACTGCCGGTCGTTATACTTCGCCGCCGGATTATTACACACCGGCCACGGCGAGTTGGTGCTGGCGTTTGATAAAACCAGCATCAGCAGCGTTTGCAGGCGATCCGATCCCAAGGTGACGTGACCGAATAGCTCGCGCAGCCGGGCCGAAAGCGCGTCATTACGAAACTTAGAATGCCACCTCTCCCAGAGCCTGGCCTTGAGAAACATGTCTGGGCAGGAGCTCACAAAGAACGCCCGGATTTCATCCATCGGTTTCCCCATTGCGATCAACGCGGCGATAATCGCACCACAACTTGTCCCTCCTACGTAGTCAAAGAAATCAGCCAGGACTAACGCTGGCTTTCCGGTGAGACTGCGCAGCTCCTTTTCGACCTTAGCCAACACCTCGATACTGATTAGCCCACGGATACCGCCACCGTCGCAAGCCAGAAGCCGGTGCCTACGCTTCGGGAGCAATTTGTCATAGTAACTCATTGCAGGGTTCGCGGTTAGCAGCTCACCGTTCGCGGTTCATGGTTCCCGGTTCATGGTTTTTTCTATATCTATGCCGCGCGGTTACTAGCGAGCCTTTTTGGTAACGGGAGGCCTCACTAATTTGGTAGGGCGAGGCTCCTGAATCGCTGAGTCGTGGTCGCAGGGGAAATGGCGTTTCGTCGGTTTATAGGGTGCACGCCTATGCGTTGCATATCTAAGACCGACGACCCGTCATTTCCCTCTGCGAATACCATTCGGCTAATCCGGAGCATCGCCCTACCACCACCGTTGCTATTCTCCACACCCTCAACTACAAGAGAGAGACCCCAACTCTTTATGAATGACCTGGTTAGACACGCTAATCGACGGGCCTTTCTCGCAGCTTGCGCCAGCATCGGCGTAACCTCCAATTTCTTCGCTGGTGTTCTGTACGCGCTGGCTTCGCAAAACACACAAGTTTCGCAAAACACGCCGCCTTCGCAGAGCCCGACGTTGCAGATCGATGACACTATGATCGACGAGGCCGCATTTCTCGCCGGAGTCTCGATTACGCCAGGTCAGAAGAAAGACATGCTGGTAAAGCTTAATCAACAGCTGCGAGGTATCAAAACCGTTCGCAAACTTAACCTGCGGAACGATGTGCCCCCGGCCTATCGATTCGACCCGCTTCTGACCACCCGATTCCCGACTGAGCCGGAACCGGTAAGGACGGAGAAAGCGATTAGCGAAGCCCCAAAGATCGCGGATGCAGAGGTCCCGAAAGATCTCGAGAGTCTCGCCTATTCGACGGTGCGAGAACTTGGGGAGCTGCTGAGACGCCAAAAGATCAAGGCCGTCGACCTCACCCAAATGTACTTGGCTCGCCTCAAGCGCCTTGATCCGCGGCTTCATTTTCTGATCACACTCACTGACGAGCGCGCCATAGCGCAGGCGAAAGAGGCCGATCGAGACATCGCCGCCGGACGTTACCGCGGGCCGCTTCATGGAATCCCTTGGGGCGCTAAAGACCTACTCGCGGTTAAACATTATCCGACTACTTGGGGGGCCGGCGGGTTCGAGCAACAAACGATCGATGCGGATGCGACTGTCGTTAAACGACTGGACGAAGCGGGCGCGATCCTGGTGGCAAAACTGACCCTTGGGGCGCTGGCCATGGGGGATAAATGGTTCGGTGGCCGGACCCGAAACCCATGGAACCCGGATCAAGGCTCCAGCGGTTCATCCGCGGGATCAGCCTCCACCGTCGCAACTGGCTGCGTCGCGTTCGCGATCGGCTCTGAGACGCTCGGTTCGATCTCATCACCTTCGACTCGCTGCGGTACCAGCGGTTACCGGCCGACGTTTGGCTTTGTTCCTCGGACTGGAGCGATGGCTCTGGCTTGGACCATGGACAAACTCGGACCAATTTGCCGCTCCGTGGAAGACTGTGCCCTGGTCATGCAGGCTATTTACGGCCCGGACGGCTCCGACCTTACCGTTAATCCCGCTCCCTTTTCTTGGGACGCAAAATTCGATTGGCGCTCACTCAAGATCGGATATGCCAAGAGCGCTTTCGAACCACCGAAACAAGAGGATAGTCGCCCGGATGATGCCAGCCCCGAGGAATTAAAAGAATGGGAGGATCAAAAAGAGGATCGGGCTGCAGCTAGGACACGAGCCGATTACGATCGCCAGTACGATCTGGCCTCTCTCGACCGCCTAAAAAACTCGGGGATCGAACTTCAGCCGGTTCAGCTCCCTGATTTTCCAGTCGACGCCATCGCTAACCTTCTCAGCGCGGAAGCAGCGGCCGCCTTCGACGATTTAACTTTGAGCGGACGAGACGCCCTTTTGACTGAGCAAAGCTCGGAGGACTGGCCCAATCTGTTCCGGGTAAGCCGTTTCTTTCCAGCGGTCGACTACATCCAGGCCAACCGGGCGCGAACCGAGCTGATGCGGGCGATGGCCGAGCTCTTCTCCAAAGTCGATGTGATTGTGGTTCCCTCCTCCTCAGGCACACAGTTGACCATCACGAACCTGACCGGACATCCCGCCGTCATAGTCCCAAATGGTATCCGAGGCCAGGACGCTCCCAAACCGCCAGCGATCGACACCGGCGACGACGACAGCATCGGCGGCCCCGGCACCCCACTGAGTCTTACATTCCTTGGTAACCTTTATCAGGATGCAAAGCTGCTCGCCTTCGCGCGCGCCTATCAAACGGCATCCAGGTTTGTGAACTTGAGACCACCAGGATTTGAGTGACTCGGCTCACCTGCTCCGTAGGAGCTAAATCTTTATAGAACGCCAACGAAAAATAAAGCCTAGTTCTGGAGGAGCGGCATCTAACTATGGGGCTACTATCTTAGGAGCTAAGAGTCGTGGTCCAAGGGCTTCTCCTAGCTCCTAGATTCTAGCTCCTATCAGCCTCGGCATTTGGTTGGATGCCCTGCTGGTTGTGTTGGATGCCAAGGGCGTCCAACAGCTTGGGTTCAATCTTCCCATCGACAGCCAACCCATGCTCCGATTGAAACTGTCGGATCGCTTCAAGGGTATCGGAGCTGAGAACACCGTCAATCTGCCCATGATAATAACCGTCATCGGCCAACTTGCTTTGAACTGACATAGCCAGATCGCTCCAGTACTCTTGAGATCCGTACTGCGAATCGCTCGCCGGCGGGTCGTCATAGGCATCATAGGAATAACCGTAAGGGTAACCGTAATCGCAGTAGGGATACGGATAGGCCCATCCGTCCCAACCCCACCACCACGGACCACCCCATCCCCAGCCCCACCATCCTGGCCACCAGCCAAACGCGCCAAAGTTAAATCCGACGAAGAAATTATGCCGGAAAAAGAACTCGCGCTCCCCGTGCTCAAAGCGCCCCTCGCGGGCTTCCCGCACATCTTGTCGGCCTTCCCGGATATCTTGCCGGCCTTCCTGTACGTTGCCTTGCCGTATGTCTTGCCTACCTTCCCGTATGTCTTGCCGACCTTCCCGCTCATCTCCTCGGCCTTCCTGCTCGTCGCCGCGGCCTTCCCGATCGGCGCGATCGAGCGCCGCGTCTCTTCGGTCAACGCCCCGATCCGGTAACCCGTGGCTATCACGGACTCGGTCCCTGCGATCAATAGAGCGATCACGATTGATGGATCGATCAAAGTTATGGTTTCGAAACGCTAGGTTCTGATGGTTAGCAAAGCCATTCATTCGACTGCGGCTAAAGAAATGAGCTGACATTGCCGGCCGACCGCGCATCATCCCTCGCCCACCAAACCCACCTCTACCCATTCCTCCCATGCCGTGTCCTCCACCTCCCCCCATCGAATGAGCGCCCGCCGTCTGCACTGCAATAGCTAACAGTGCGGCCAAAGCTGCTGGCAACAACCAGCGAAAAACAACTGACCCACTCATAGATTAGAACTCCGTGAGAAAGCCACTGGCAACTTTCTCGGGTTATTCACTTAAAGTGTTTAAATTCCCCCTCGCTCGTCGAACCGGACTTTCTTTTAGGAGTAGCCGATTCGGTGGCCTGGGGTCAACCGTTCAGCGATCTGCCACTGCCAGTCGAAGCATAATCACACTGAACCGCCTCCAACTGATAGGACTCCCCACCGCTTACCTTATTCCCTCCTCGCGCAAGTTCAACGCCCTCCGCAACTAAGCTGTCTACACTGGATCAGCCCACGAGCACTAGGGCAAAACCTCCGCGTCAGACAATCTGACGCACTTTCCCCAAAGCGGGTTACATATTTTACACGGGCGCTACTTCTTTTTGGGCGGTTGGTGCCCGTCAGGTTTTCTTGCCATGTGGCGATTCAAACAGATAATTAGCTAACCCCTTGGATTGAATCTCCCGTGAGCGCCGTCGTCTTAGAATCAGATAGGCAGTTACGGTTTTCTACGCTCAAAGCTCAGTCATCTTTGCCGGTTACTAAAGTTTTGCGCTATTGATTCGAAGCGCATTACCCACAACCGATACCGAGCTAAACGACATCGCCGCTCCAGCGATGATCGGACTCAGCAGCAGGCCGAAAAACGGATACAGAATCCCCGCTGCAATGGGAACACCGAGAAGATTATATATAAAGGCGAAAAACAGGTTTTGGCGAATGTTCCGCATCACGGTTTTACTGAGAGATAACGCCTTCGCAATCCCGTTCAGATCTCCCCTGACTAAAGTGATACCGGCACTTTGGATGGCAACATCGGTGCCAGTACCCATCGCAATACCGACGTCCGCTGCAGCTAAGGCCGGCGCGTCATTAATACCATCGCCGGCCACCGCCACCTTAGCGCCTTTTGCCTTCAACTCCTGCACGAGCCGCTGTTTGTCTTCTGGTTTAAGGCCGGCCCGTACCTCGTCGATTTTTAGCCGCTTAGCAACCGCTTGCGCGGTTCCAGGATTATCTCCTGTGCCCATCACGATCTTGATGCCCATATCATGAAGTTGCTGAATCGCGCTCGAGGTCGTTTCTTTGATCGGATCTGCTATGCCTATTATCCCGGCCGCTTGACCATCGCTCGCCACCCAGACAATACTGCGCGCCTGGTCACTGAGTTCGTCCGCTTTGTCTGTTAGTTCTTTCGAAATGCTTACCCGGTTGCTCTGCAAGAAGTCCCGGTTCCCTACCAGCACGTCTTTACCGTCCACAACCCCTTTGATACCGGCTCCGGTAATCGACTCGAATCCCGTCGCCTCTCTGAACCGGATCCCTTTCTGAGTCGCCCGGTTTACGATCGCCCTGGCTAAAGGATGTTCGCTATGTACCTCAACGGTCGCTGCCAGCGACAGCAAGTCGTTTTCCTCGAATGCGCGGGTGCCGAGCATGTCTGTGACCTCGGGCTTCCCAGCCGTCAAAGTACCAGTTTTGTCCACGATTAAGTGCGTAATCTTTTCTGCAACCTCCAGCGCCTCAGCGTTTTTTATCAAAATACCAGCCTGGGCGCCGCGACCGACGCCGACCATAATGGACATGGGAGTGGCAAGACCAAGCGCGCATGGACACGCGATGATCAGAACCGCTACCGCATTTACCACGGCAAATCCCAACGACGGCGGAGGACCCCAAATTGCCCAGATCAATGCCGTCAACATCGAGACTGCGATGACGGCCGGCACAAAGTATCCAGCAACCTGATCGGCCACCTTTTGAATCGGCGCCCGGCTACGTTGCGCATCTGCCACCATGTTCACGATCTGAGCCAGAACCGTCTCTGACCCCGTTTTTTCAACCTGCATTACAAAGCTGCCGGTCTGATTTATGGTCGCACCGATTACCTTATCCCCCACCGTCTTTTCAACCGGTATCGACTCACCGGTTAGCATTGATTCATCCACCGAGCTCACCCCATCGGTGATCGTTCCGTCTAGTGGAATCTTCTCCCCTGGCCGCACCCGAACCTGGTCTCTTGGCTTTAGCGCATCGATCGGCACCTCTTCTTCGTCACCCGCCGCGGTTAAACGATGGGCCGTCTTCGCAGCTAACCCGAGTAGCCCTTCGATGGCCTTGCCGGTGCGTCGCCGGGCCCGCGCCTCCAGCCATTGACCTAACAGGACCAACCCGGTAATCACTGCCGCGGCTTCAAAATAGAGGTCCAATTCTCCGTCACGCTTAAACGAGTCAGGGAAAATTCCGGGTAGTACGGTGGCGATGGCACTGTAAAGGTAGGCAGCGCCCACCCCCAGCCCAATCAACGTAAACATGTTCAGGCTCCGATTGACAACCGAGCGCCATGCCCGCAAAAAAAAGATACCGCCGCACCAAAATACGACGACGGTCGCAAGAGTGAGTTGAAGCCAGTTGTTAATCTGCGCCGGGACCATTTGATCAATACCTAGACCCGGCAGCATCTTGCCGATCGAAAGGAACAGGATCGGAACGGTTAATATGACGCCGAACCAAAACTTCCTCGCTAGCGAATCCGCTTCCGAGTCCTCAGCATTGTCTGAAGCGGCGGATTTAGGCTCCAGCGCCATGCCACAGATTGGGCAATCGCCGGGATGATCCTGCTCAATCTGCGGATGCATCGGACAGGTGTAGATCGTCTTGCCCGCGGGTGTCCGATACGTGCGGTTGGCCTCCAACGACATACCGCACTTCGGACAATCACCTGGCTTTTCTGATTCAACCCCCGGACACATGGGGCAATAATACGGCTTGGTCCGTAGATCCGATGCCGAGTCAAGAGGAGCGCCGTGAGCACAATGATGACTCTCATGATGATGCCCATCGTGACAATATCCCTCCGCCGGCAAGTGAGGGTCTGAGTCGTTGCCCTGTATCTTTTCCACGAGCTAAGTTAGCCAGAGGTTCGCAATTCCGGCCAATCCTTCCTGGGATCCTTCGTCCAGCACTTTCAGGAGACGATGCTGACTGATCACGGTTAAAGCCTGGGAAAACTGCTTCATGGGGATATGCCTCGGCGTAAGCTAACCAGACTCTCGCTTGCGCGGCTCTACGAAACAAGCCGGCGATGCGCAACCATACGTCGCGCATCTTTCTGTTGAGAACTCTCATTTCATAGAGCAAAAGTTTCTTGATGTCGTTTGGGCCCGTGAGATTCCTTACCAAGGCTGTTGCCATCGTAGCAGCTCTCGCGTGGTTTACCGCAACTCACCATTGTCTGCTCGGAGTGGCAAGAGACACTCAGGGCGCCGCTGTTTCAGCCTGCCAGTGCCAGAATCACTGTCAGGATTCTAAGGGTCAGGAGAAGGGCCGAATGTTGGCTTGCTGCCAAGGCCTAATTAGCGTCGCTCCAGAATTTGCTCAAAACAAAGTTAAGTTTATTCCAATCGCACTAGGACTTCAGCTAACCGGCATCGATCGGGTTGTTTGTTTCGGGGAGCTTCAAACTGCTGATGTCGACACGAAGTACTACACCGGACCGCCCCGAGAAAACTGCTTTCTTGAGACGGTCCTAAAGCGTTCTTTGCCTGAGAACGCTCCTCCATCGCGCCATAGCGAAGCGGCGGCGGATCCTTTCTTCGCTTAGTCTCTACCCTTGTCGGGGTTCTAGGGCAAAGCTGTCCGGCCAGCTTCGGCGTCAGCATTTGTTTCGCAGAAAGGGGGCCAGGTGCCCCACCCCGAATTTTGTCCAAAAGAAACACCTTCTGCAGGGACGCATCCATAAACCCAATAACGCAATCTAAACGTCAAACCTTTGAAATATGGCATTGAACCGGTTTCTGGCCGCGAACTCAATTCTCGCGCTAACCGTGGCGGTGAGTACGGCACGCGAAAACGCGGATGCAACCCGGAGTGTTCAACAGCTCGTTCTGGACCGCTCCGGCAAGAACGTGATATGGGAAAAAGATCAAGCAGCTCGGGAACGAGCTCTCCAAGAGACGCGCCAGTTACTGCGTAAGCCGTTAACCAACGATACGGCGGTACAGATCGCGCTTTTAAACAATCGTTCGCTTCAGGCCCGCATCGAAGAAGTGGGGCTTTCCACTGCCGATCTGCTAGAAGCGAGTACTATTCCAAACCCAAGGTTCGACCTTGCCGTGCGAGTCCCCGATAAGCCGCCGTCGGGCACCTATATCGACTACGGAGCAGCCATCGATTTCCTAAGCATCATCATGATTCCGCTGAAGAAGCGCGTCGTTAAAGATCAGCTCGAAGGGGTGGTACTCCGGGTGGCGCACGAAACCCTGGAGTTGGTCTCGCAGGTCAAGACCGCGGTTTACTCGTTGCAAGCTTCTCAACAACTTCTCCAACGGTTGAACGTGATCGCACAAACGAATGCTGCCGCCTTAGATCTAGCCCAACGTCAGCATGACGCTGGAAACATCTCGGACCTGGCATTAGCTCAACAACAAGCCACCTATAGCCGTTCACGACTAGATATCACGGCGACTGAGGCCGAGATTCGTCAAGATCGGGAACGGTTAAACCGTCTACTTGGTCTGTGGGGACCGGACGTAAATTGGCAGCTGGCTAACGAGCTGCCTCATTTACCGAATGCTGAGCTTCCGCTGGCCGGCCTTGAACGCCTGGCGATTTCTCAAAGACTGGATCTACAAGCCGAGTATGTGTCGCTCCAGAGCCAAGCCAAAAACCTTGGCTTGACCAAGTCCTTCCGGTTATTGGGCGCTCTAGATTTTGGAATCGAGAGCGAACGAGAGACCGATGCGCAAACCCGGACAGGTCCAACTTTTGCCATCGAATTACCGATATTCAATCAAGGCCAAGCACGGATCGCGCGTGGAGAAGCCGCATTAAGACAAGCA
>JAFAIO010000065.1 GCA_019236675.1 Verrucomicrobiota bacterium | reverse complement strand
AACGTCACGCGCCGAATATGCTGACCACGGATCTCTCTCTGCGCTTCGATCCTGTCTATGAAAAGATCTCACGGCGCTTCTACGAGAATCCAGGCCAGTTCGCAGACGCTTTTGCTCGCGCCTGGTTCAAGCTGACGCATCGCGACCTGGGACCACGTGCCCGCTATCTCGGCCCGCTGGTGCCGGCCGAAGAGCTCATCTGGCAGGACCCGGTTCCCGCGGTCGACCATGAGTTGGTCAATGATAACGACCTCGAAGCTCTGAAAGCCAAGGTTCTCGCCTCCGACTTATCCATCTCGCAGCTTGTTACTACAGCTTGGGCTTCGGCTTCGACGTTCCGTGGCGGCGACAAACGGGGCGGCGCCAACGGAGCACGTATCCGTCTCGCTCCGCAGAAGGACTGGGAAGTAAACCAACCCACCGAGCTGGCGCAGGT
This sequence comes from Verrucomicrobiota bacterium, assembly GCA_019236675.1. Taxonomy (GTDB): domain Bacteria; phylum Verrucomicrobiota; class Verrucomicrobiia; order Chthoniobacterales; family JAFAMB01; genus JAFAVN01. Next base: position 4,585 of record JAFAIO010000065.1, on the reverse strand, counting down.
GCTCAGCAAGCTCGAAACGATCCAGAAGGAGTTCAATGGCGCGCAAAATAACGGCAAAAAGATCTCTTTGGCCGATCTCATTGTTCTCGCGGGCTCGGCTGCGGTGGAAGCTGCAGCCAAGAAGGCCGGACACGATGTAAAAGTTCCTTTCGCGCCAGGCCGCACCGACGCTTTGCAGGAGCAGACTGACGTCGACTCGTTTGCTGTTCTCGAACCGCGTGCCGACGGGTTTCGTAACTACGTTCACCCCGGGCTTGAGGGATTCGCAGCCAACCTTCTAATAGACAAGGCACAACTCTTAACTCTGACCGCTCCCGAAATGACGGTCTTGATCGGTGGTCTGCGAGCGCTGGGTGCAAACTATGATCATACCCAGTACGGCGTCTTCACCAAGCGGCCTGAGACTCTGACCAATGACTTCTTTGTTAACCTGCTCGACATGCGCACGAAGTGGCAGAAGTCCTCGACTGAAGGCGTGTTGGAAGGACGCGATCGCACCACGGGCGACCTGAAGTGGACAGCCACAGTGGTTGACCTCGTGTTTGGATCGAACTCCCAGCTCCGCGCTCTGGCCGAGGTTTACGGCAGCAGTGATGCCCAGCAAAAGTTCGTGCAGGATTTTGTAGCTGCATGGATCAAGGTCATGAACCTCGATCGTTTCGATCTCGCCAAGTAAACTTCTGAGTCTTACACCGCCGCAACCTCGACCTGGACCGTGGAGCGCCGCCTCGCTTGCGAGGCCGATCCGGTCGGAACCATGGGATACCGAGTTATTCCTGGGCAGGTCGAGGTCGAGCGGCCAACCTGTCGTCCTTTCCAGAGAGAACTAAGCGAAGTAGCTCAGGTTCTGAACCAAGCAGACCTAAACTCATCAGATTTCATTTCCTTACGAACATTGTTTTCCGATGTGTTGAAGAATTCAGACCTTAACCATAACCCCTACCTTATTCCCCTAGGAAACCGATTCCCTTATTTCGCATCCCCAATCATTTCAATGTTTTTCTATTAGCCCTTACCGTTTCTGTGCCTTTGTGCTAAGCAGCATGGTGCTGGCGCTCTCCACGTCCACAAGTTACGCGGAGGATTCCTTTTCTGCAGCCGATAAAGCCTTTGTCGCTAAGGTCTCCCAAGGTGGGATGTTCGAAGTGGAACTGGCTAAAGTTGCGGAAACCAAAGCCACAACCCAGGACCTCCAGTACCAAGCGAACACCGAGGAACATGATCACACCCTGGTGGGCAACAAACTAAAATCGATCATGAAGCGAACGGCTTGGAATTCCCCACTGTGCTCAACGCGGAGTTCCAGGCGCGCCTCGATAAACTAAGCGCGTTATCCGGCGCCGCTTTCGATACTGCCTATCTGAAAACGATGGAAGAAATCCATCATATTGACGGCGCCGCATTTAAACAGGAAAGCACCGGCGGTTCTAACCCCGACCTGAAAGCTTTCGCGGCTGAAACCCACCGGATCGTGCTCCGCCATCTAGGAGAACTAGGCGTTACGATACACTGAGGCGCTCGACTCGCCTGAGGCTCGTCGAATAGCAAATAGCAAATAGCAGATAGCAAATTTGCTGCTACCCGGCGCCGGCTTTATTGCATCGTTTGCTTTTGGCATTATTTGCCATTTCAAACGGGTTCGTCGAGTCGTAGTTCAAGAACCTGAGCCATTCAGGCTCAGGTTTTGGGTCACTCTAATTCGCACCCGATGCTCATTAGGGGTTTCCCCCGATTGACCGATTCTGGCGCGTCTATAATACCAATGGGGTAGGATTTAAGCAACCCGTGAGCTACGAGTCACTTACAACCATGATTTTCGGTCCGGCGTCGGCGTTTTCGCGGCTGATTCGCGCCCCTGATAGACAAGAAGAAGGAGACGTCCTTGGCGTAATTTGCGCATGGAAGTCTTCCAAAACTGGGAGTTCCTACACCAGGTTATTTAATCTACCGCTTGCCATGCTTCTCGGGTGTACTCTTACCGCCTGTTCAGATCGCGTCATCCGAACGATAGCCGCGGAGGATCGAGCGCTGTCGGAGACAGCGGGCTTTCTCGGGATCATTGTATTAGCGATAGTTGGTCTGTTCGGTCCGACGGTTTACAGATGGTGGCGCGAAAAAAGGTAGCGCACGCGCTCTGTAACCCGCTATCCCAAAATAGGTTGCACGCGGCGGGGAATGAAAGTGCCCGTACAGTAAGTCTTTGCACATGAAGCGGTTCGGGTTACAATCCTGACGAAATTATCAGATTCGCTGCTCGATACGCCTCCCGAACGCTCAGCGAGACGGCATACACACATGAAGATTGACGCCAATTGGCCTCAGAGACCGGACTCTTTTTGGGAGGGGATGGAATGAGTGGTGGAACACCGAATGCAGCAGAACAGTGCACTGCGTTTTCCCAGCTCGAGCTGCTGACAGTCTCGGTTCTGCCTAGACCGGCAAACACTTTTTGGTCGGCATTGTCAACAGCAACAAAGCCCATCTTCAGGAGCGGCGGAATGTTCAGCGGCCGTTTACTAAATGGAATCGTTCTCTACACGGCTGTCACCGGACGCTACAATTCCCAGGATCAGACGATTGAGGTCATCGCGCGAGTTGAAATGCTGACCAATGACGGGGCGACAATTTACAAGACCGATCGTGGCATTTGGCGCGGGAATGGAGACGCTATAGAGCGCCTCGTCAATGGAGAGCAGGTGGCGGCCTGCGAGCACTACTTCATCGGTTTGATAGAATACTCTACTCATCATCTGCGCTATCGATGGCTGGAAGAAGGCGATTATTTGAGCACGGCGGCATGATCGGGGATGAACTCAAAATTTCTCAGTTTCGAGTAGTGCACCCAGTAAAATTGGCCGAATGGAAAGTTGATCTCGACAGAGCACTCGTTCTGCCTTAGCCGACGTAGTCCGGCGGCTGCCGGAGGCAAGACGGAGTGGGGTCCGTTCGACTCCTCTTCAAAGACTTGCTTTCGTGTCGACCCGCCGGCCGTAGGCGACGCCAGAAGAAGTACGAGAACGCCCAGATTACCCCGGTGGCGGCCGCCCAACTCCAGACCTCCGGACCATCGCCCACCGAGAAGTGGGCAATGAGTGCCGACGCGAGGTTGATGGCAAAGCCCGCATAAGCCCACTCCTTGAGCCGGGCCGGCACGGGTGCGAGCAGCAGCACGACCCCGAGCAGCTTGGCCCATGAAAGCTCCACCCGGAAATATGCTGGGAAACCGAGGTGCGTGAATGCCGTTGCAACCTGCGGCAGAGTCAGTTGCGCGTAGGCGGTGAAGCTCATCTGCAGGCAGAAGAGCACGGCGAAAATCCAATAGAGGATGGTGTTGGCTTCGGGTGAGACCTTTGTGCCGACCATGGCCGGCTTCTGCTCGATAAATTTCATTGAGTTCCTCCTAGTTCGTTCCCGGCGTTACAACTCCGAACTGCTTTGCGTATTCGGCGGTCAGCCGTTGCCAGCCCTCGAACTTCATCGCCTCACCACCAGCGATCCGGCCGATAGGAGTTCCGTTAAGAAAACGATCAAGAACATCGAAACAAATGTGCCACCCGGCAGCACCCCATGAAATGTAGCCGCGATCGATGTTGTGCCACAGTGTGAGGCGCGTGCCGCCATCAAAGGATTCGAGTTCCCACCGGATATCGTTGCCACCCCAACGGTACTCAAGAACCTTGGGAGCGTCCGCCCGAGCCACAATCGTTTCGGAAATGTATGGCGTGGGCGTTCCCACGGTGGTGAGCTTCACCGTGGTTCCGGCGTTAGCCAGACTCACATCGGCTTCAAAGGGCGCCCACTCGTGCAGATGCGCTGGGTCAGTTAACGCCTGCCAAACCTTCTCCGGCGAGTGACGCAGTTCTCTGACGAGAATGAGCGTCCAATTGTCTCCGTCCTTTTGCACGCGCGCCCCACTCGCGGGACCCGGTGCGTAGTTTTCGCGATCGGTCATCTATCTTCTCCTTTTCTTCTTTTGTTCTTTTTTATTGGGGTTGGTTCCTCCATGCGGTCGAGGTGGCGTTCGAGAGCATCCACGTGCACCGACCAAAACCGGCGGAAAGGAGCCAGCCAGGCATCCACTTCCTGAAGTGGTTCAGGTCTCAGCCGGTAAAGACGGCGCTGTGCGTCCACCTGAGATTCCACGAAACCGGCTTCGCGCAACACACGCAGGTGCTTTGACACGGTCGGCTGCGGCATACGAAGCCGACGCTCAATCTCCCCCACTGACTGTTGGGACGAGACCAGGAGGCCCAATATGGCCCGGCGATTCGGCTCCGCGATAATTTCGAATACAGATTCCACAGTTGCACATTATATACCTATAAAAGCATATACGTGTCAAGGCATATATCGATACAAAAAGACCACCAAGGCGAAGACAGAAAAAACCTCACGCAAAGACGCAAAGGCAAAGGTTCGGACCATGCGACAGGCGTTGTCTCGACGTTCGGGGATTTGGGCGTGATAAGGACGAGCTCCCGCTCGTCCGTCGCCGCCACCGTGCTAATTATTTGGCATAGTCGCTTACTGCTTACTGCCGACTGCTTACTGCTAACTGCTTACTGCTTACCGCTTACTGCTTACT
>JAFAIO010000001.1 GCA_019236675.1 Verrucomicrobiota bacterium | reverse complement strand
TCGCCTGGGTCACGGCGACCACGCCGAACACGTTGGTCTCAAATACCGCGCGCATTTCATCGAGAGACACGACGCTAGGGCGGGTCGACTTAACGTACTCCTCGACGGTCTGGCCCGGCTGCAGTCGCGTATTCGAAATGGCCGCATTGTTGACCAACACATCGAGGCGGCCGAACTCGTTGCGGACCCGCTCCGCCGCGGCGGCGATGGAAGCTTGATCCGTCACGTCAAGTTGGACCGCGTGAGCGTCTCCGTCCACTGTCTTGGCCGCTTCCTCTCCCCGCGCATAGTCGCGCGAACCGACCAGGACCGTGAAGTTTTTCGCGGCTAACTCTTTTGCGATCTGGAGGCCGATCCCCTGATTTGCTCCGGTGATCAAAGCGACAGGTTTGTTCTGCATAGTAATCTCCTTTTTTAATCGTGGTGTGGCCAAGACCGTCCTCCTGTGTTAAAGAGAGTAAACGGAACGGCCTTCCGTTTTATACGGAACAATGTTCCGTTTGTCAACAGCCGACATGGTGAACAGGAAGACGCAAAAAAAAGGTCGCGATACGCAGCCACGTGGCCGCACTGTTCGACACTTGCGTGCGGACGCGCAGCGCAACCTGGACGCGTTACTTCAATCGGCTATGGCCGTGTTCGCGACCTCAGGAGTGCACGCTCCGGTGCGACAGATCGCAGAGAAGGCCGGAGTCGGCGTTGGCACAGTTTATCGTCATTTTCCGCAGCGCTCAGACCTGATCGTGGCCGTTTTCCGCCGCGAGGTCGACGCCTGCGTCGACGCCGCGGCGGTGCTGGCAGCCGCGCACAAGCCGGGTGAAGCGCTAACTCGATGGTTGCAGCGTTACGTCGACTTCATTTCCGCTAAACGCGGCCTGGCGGCAGCTTTGCACTCGGGCGACCCGGCATATGACACTTTGCCCGCCTACTTCCAAAAGCGACTCCGTCCCGCGCTCGAGACCTTGCTCGACGCAGCGGTTGCAGCGGGCGAGGTGCGCTCCGGGGTCAAGCCGGACGACTTGTTGCGGGCAGTTGCGAGCCTTTCCGCGCCGGCTCACGACGGCGATCCCACGCATGCGCGCCGCATGGTAGGTCTTCTGGCGGACGGCTTGCGCTACGGCGCGAAATCATGAATCGAACGCCCTCGCAAGTTGTATGCATCGAGATGCGGTGGCTAAATCTGACTTGCAGTCGCGCTATCTTGCCTTTCTTGCCATCGAGGAAGCTAGGCGGGATCCGAGAAGAACAGCGGGCCGAACGACCGCATGTTTTTGGATTGAATGGTGCAGTTCCGACCAATTCGAGAAGGTGTTCCACTAGATGATCAAGTTCTTCGGATTCCTTTTGCTTATTTGTAGTGCAGGCATCGTTCTTGGAACGGATCGAGAATTTGGGCATCCGATTTTTCGTACCTTTACGGCTCACGACTATGGTGAGGTGGGCCAGATCTTTACCATAATCGAGGAGCCTCAAGGTCCCATGTTGTTTGGCTGCGAGGACGCCATCATGGTCTTTGACAACAATCGCTGGGAAACGATTCCGACACCAGGAACGGGTTATATTAGATCGTTCGCCGTCGATAGCCACGGAGTGGTCTGGTTCACTAGCAGCACCCGGATCGGTTACCTGTCTAAAGTCGGTGGTGAGTACCGGGTCGTTAAAGTCTATGAGGGCTCACTTGGTATAGGATCCCGTGTCATTGTAGACGGTGGCCGTCTTTACTTCGCTAGCCAAGCAGCACTTCTAGCTTGGGATGACGGACACATTTCCCAACATCCTTGGCCAACAGACTCGATGAATCCATTTTCCGCGTCCTCGAGCTGCTATTGGATGTCAGAAATCTGCTTAAACCGCTTAGTGCGCTAGACGATCCGTCAATTGCCGCCAGAATCGAAAATGAGGTGGCTTCCGAGCTATCGCTCTCAGCGGCTGCGCAGGCGGCTTAGCTTGGTGCTGCAAAACGGCTCCGTAGGAGTCAGATCTTTATAGCTCGCGGCGCACAAAAAAACGGGCGTAGCTCCGTAGGAGCGCCATCTCATTTCAGCGCGCTGGCTAGGCCCTAAGAAACGCTCCTCGATGTCGCTCCTAACGGAGCTGATCGCCTATTAGATTGCCGTCGCTACAAAGATTTTGCTCCTACGGAGCTAGTCGCCCAGCCCGAGTTGCAGTCTTAGCTGTCCCGTTGATCTCAACGGCGCTGGGTCCTAGGGGGTTATCACGTTTCCAGTAAAAGTAAAGTTCCCTATGACCGTTCCTCCCCCGTCCAGGGGATTAGCTTGCAGCGGAAAGCTTGTTAGCATGATAGTACCTTTGATCTGGGTGCGATCAGCCGAGAACTTAACGGTATAATCCAGGCGGACAACATCCGCGTTCGGAGGGTAATCGAAATCGATGGTTCGTGCTGCTATCTCGCCGGCGCCATCGAACTTCCAAGAGCCCAATTGGCTGCTAAAAAAGAAGGTGGGGCCGCCTTGCCCCGAATCGATGGCCGACATGGTGAAATCGGGGTGAAATGTAAACACTCCACGAGACGCGAAATTGCCATTCGAGTCGGTAATGGTCGTGACATAACTTCCACCAACGAAGAAGAAACCTAGCGGGTTGCCAGCGGCAGCCTTCTGAGGGTATGTGGCTACTAAACTCACGCACGCGAGGCTCAAGAGCCCCAGCGCAGCAGAACGAAGTGAATGCTTCATAATAGCATTCAGTGTTTCTGCCTTGCGGCTTACCCTCAATTATATTGGTGTTAACAAATCGTCACAAACAGTGAAGCGACGTCGGGTAGTTCGACCATCACATCCATAAAATCAGCTCCACCCAGTAACCTCGGTACTGACGGGCAACGTACCTAAAGTGCTTCTAATTCAATCCCTCGTCGGCGGATGAATAGTTTCAAGCTCCGGCAGCAAGACCACGCTTTCCTGTTCGTTGGGATCGGTGCGGGCGATGATCGCCGTGACCGATTCGGTCGCGCTGGGGTTATACGGCAAGTGTGGAACATCAGCCGGGATGTAGAAGAAATCCCCGGGCGTCACGATCGAGTGATGCTCAAGGCGCTCGCCATGCCACACGTGTGAGACGCCGCTCAGCGCATAAATCGCAGTCTCGTGGGTCGCATGCTTATGCGCCAAGGCGCGCCCGCCAGGCGGAATGGTGAGAAGCTGCATATGGATCGCCTTCGAGCCAACCGATTCCGCCGATATGCCGACAGCGTACAATAAACCCTGTTTGCCGGTGAACGACTCGCCGGGCCGGAGCTGTTTGCAAGCTGAAATCGCGCCTTCCCCTGTCGAATTACCCTTAGACGTCTGCATCGTGAGTTTCATCTAGAATGATCGAATATGACGGTTCCAATCGGAATCTCCCCTTCGGAGCATTGACATACCTAAGCAACTGCCAGGCCGGGTTTCATCTGCCTGGCAGAGGGATCGCTGACAAAATATTGCTGGGATCAAACCTCTTTTTCAGCTCGAGCAGTCTTGGCCCGTTAGGGCCGAATGCTGACCCGATTTGTTCCCGCGCGTCGTCATAAAGTAGATTGGCGTAACCGCCTGGCAACGCCCGGCCCGCCGCTTGCATCAACCGGGAAATGCGCGCCAACACTGCGGGTGCATCGCCCCACAGAAACACGATACTCCCGGACAAGACCTGTCCGACCCTATACAGACGGATGGACAGCCTCTGAACATTGGACATACTGCAACGTACAGGAATTATGTTTTTAAGTCCCGAACTGACTGTCATAGCTGCTTCAAGAAGTCAATTATCGCCTCGTTTACCTCCTGCGGTCGTTCTTGCTGAGTCCAGTGGCCGCATCCTGACAGAATCAAGGTCTTTTGCAGTTTGGGCACGTCGTTCCGGAGATTAGAAATCACTTGATTCATACCGCTGAAGCCCAACACAAGATCGCGATCGCCAGCAATCAAGATGGCCGGCACCGATATCTTCAGCCCCGAAAAAGGTGCTACTAACTCCCAATTGCGATCGATATTCCGGTACCAGTTCAGACCGCCGCGATAACCTGTTCGCTTGAAGTTATCTACATAAACGTCGACATCGGCCTCAGTGAGCCACGGCGGCAGAGAAGCTGGATTCACCTGGATTGCCCTGATGCCGCCTTTCCGAGGCACCATGAAAACGTGCCCTTCCGCATTGATCGGGGCTTGTGGGGCATTGCCGGACGCACCGTAAAAAATCGAGCGGACACTTAAACGCACGTCATGCTCGAAATCGGCCTCGGCAACTCCTGGAGCCTGGAAGTAGCTTTGATAAAATACTGCGTCCTCAGTCTCTGGATAGGTTCTGCTCGGATGAGCCTGGCCTCGAGGGATAAAAGCAACACTTAAGCCGATTACCGCCCGAAAACGATCGGGACGAAGGAGGGCGGCGTGCCAAGCCACTGGAGCGCCCCAATCATGGCCGGCTATTACCGCTGTTTCCTGGTTGAGGGCATCAAGTAAGCCAACCATGTCTCCCACCAAATGAAGCAGGGTGTATTGGTCAATGGCCTCAGGCCGGTCTGTCTGACCATAGCCTCGCATATCCGGAGCCACGGCGTGGAAACCTGCGGCCGCCAACGCCTCAAGCTGATAGCGCCAGGAGTACCATAGTTCCGGGAACCCGTGGCAGAGCAACACCAGCGGACCTTCCCCTAGTTCGGCCACATGCATTCGAATACCGTTTGTTTCAATGAACCGATGGGTTGGTCCGTTCACAATTGGTCCTTTCATACAAGCCTTTGTTGTTTATTAGCTAGTTACACGTCAGTGAATATGCGTTGTCGCGGGTCTGCGTGGCGATGAATCCGAAATGGTCAAAGCTGGCCTTGGGAAATACGTGGGTTGTCAAAGGAATCGTTAAATCTCGCGGGTAGCGATCACCGGACCCGTTTAAAAACCTAACGCACTTTTTTGGCAGTCGAAGTCCAGCGTAGAAAAAACCACCGTTTCTTCCTGCCTCTGCCGGTTAGCAGATATGGGTTCTGTTCTCTTGGTAATTTTGAATCCTTCATCAGTTCCATCTACAGTTAAATTAGTTAGTTGAGTCAGGTTTTCGATTGTTCCAGAGCTGGTCGAACTGTCGCCATATTTCGGCCGACTGTGGATCCGTCACCGGACGCAGTCTGGTGTTCTGAAATGCCTCGATGGCTATGTGGCCGGTTTGTTCTC